>DAOSMQ010000008.1:0-11193 GCA_035372725.1 Promineifilum sp. (SeqCode) | reverse complement strand
CGTAGCGCTCCAGCTTCTTCTCGCGCGAGGCCGCCTTGCGGGCCACCTTCTTGGCAATGCGGCGCACGCCGGGTTGGTTGGGCCGGGTGGTGATCTCCACGTGGCGGGCCTGCTCGCGCGTGCGGGTGATGTCGGCGCGCATGCGGCGGATCTCGTCCTCCTGATGACGCCAGGTGGTGTACTGCCGCTCGCGGGCGGAGAGGTACTGGTCGAGGTAGTCGCTGTAGTTGCCGGCGTACTCGCGCACGGTCTGTGTCGTCGGGTCCAGATCAAGGATGCGCGTCACGGTGCGGTCGAGGAAGGTGCGGTCGTGGCTGACGATGAGGGCCGCGCCGGAGAAGTTGGCCAGCCAGGCTTCCAGCCACTCCAGCATGTCGATGTCGAGGTGGTTGGTTGGCTCGTCCAGCAGCAGCACGTCCGGCTCGTCGAGCAGCACCAGGGCCAGCGCCAGGCGCGTCTTCTGGCCGCCGCTGAGCCGGCCAACGGGCTGCTCGCGCGGCAGGCTGTCGAGGCCCAGGTGGGCCAGCACGCCCTCCGCCCGGCCGCCCTCGCTGCGGCTCAGCCGTTGCAGCACATCGTCGTAGGCGTGCTGCACATCGGCGCGGCCCGGCTCGGCCGCCAGCCGCACGGCCAGCTCGCCCAACTCGGCCGCCAGACGCCCGGCATCGGGCGCGGCGGCATGGAGCACATCGCCCAGCGTCGCCCGCGGGTCAATGGTCAACCCTTGCGGCAAGTAGCCAACGCGCAAATCGGCCGGCGTCCGGGCGACGTGGCCGGCGTCGGGCGTTTCCTGGCCGGTCAGAATGCGCAGCAGCGTCGTCTTGCCGCCGCCGTTGGGGCCAATGAGACCCAGCCGCTCGCCGGGGCCGAGGGCAAAGGAGATGTCTTTGAGGATGGGAGACAGACCGAAAGATTTGGAAATGCGCTGAACGGCAAGCATGAGTTCACACCTCTTGGGGAGCGCCGCGCGGCGATCCGTCCACAGCCCGCCGGTGGGCGGGATGGTTGGCCAGCAAAAGAGGTTATGGGGGGTGAACTCAGTCCGTCATGGGTTACTCGCCGGCGATGGCTTCGTAAATCGCGTTTAGTTCTTCGTCGGAGTAGTAATGTATCACAATCCGGCCGCCCTGACTACCCTGCTCGATGCTGACGCGCGTGCCCAGCGTCTGCTCGAAGCGCCCTTGCAGCGCGGCCAGCTCCGGCGGCAACTGCTTGCGCGGGCGCGGCGCGGGACGCCTGTCGGCCATCAGGCTGCTGACCAGCGCCTCGGTCTGCCGGACGCTGAGGTTAAGCTTGAGGATCTGGTTCATGGCCGCCAGTTGCGCCTCCGGCGTGGGCAGCGGCAGCAGGGCACGGGCGTGCGCGCCGCTGAGGCGCTCGTCGCTGACGGCGGCCTGGATGGGTTCGGGCAGGGCCAGCAGCCGCAGCAGATTGGTCACTGTCGTGCGCGCCTTGCCAACGCGCTCGGCCACGGCCTCGTGGGTCAGGCCGAACTCCTCGGTTAGCTGGCGGTAGGCGTGGGCCTCTTCCAGGGCATTCAGGTCGGCGCGCTGGATGTTCTCGATGAGGGCCAACTCCAGCATGTCCTGCGGCGTCGTCTCTTTGACGATGACCGGCACGTCGGCCAGCCCGGCCAGCCGCGACGCCCGCCAGCGGCGCTCCCCGGCGATCAGCACATATCCTTCGGCCGTCTCCGTGACGATGAGCGGCTGGATGAGGCCGTGGGCCTTGATCGACGCGGCCAGTTCGGACAGCTTCTCGGCGTCGAGTGTCGTCCGCGGCTGCCGGGGATTGGGCGCGATGAGGTCAATCGCTACCTGGCGGACGGCATCGGCGCGAGTCGTCCGGTCGCCGGTGGCAAACAGCGCGTCAAGGCCGCGGCCGAGTACCTGTCGCTTAGCGGCCATGTTCGCCCCCTCCATTGCGCCGGTCGCCGTTGAGCAGCTCGGTTGCCAGCAGCTTGTAGGCCAGCCCGCCGGGCGACTGTGGCGCGTAGAAATTGATCGGCTGGCCAAAGCTGGGCGCTTCGCTCAGACGGACGTTGCGCGGAATGATCGTCTTGAAGACCTTGTTGGGAAAGTGCTGCCGGACTTCCTCGACCACCTGCCGGCTCAGGTTGGTGCGGCTATCGTACATGGTCATCATCACGCCGCGGATTCCCAGCGTCGGGTTGAGGTACTCCTGCACCAGCTGGATCGTCTGCGTCAACTGCGTCAGCCCCTCCAGGGGCAGATATTCGCACTGCACGGGGATGAGCACGCCGTCGCGGGCGGCGGTCAGGGCGTTGACCGTCAGCAGGCCCAGACTGGGCGGCGAGTCGATGAGGATGTAGTCGTACTCGTCGGCGACGGCCTGCAAGGCGCGCTGCAAACGGTACTCGCGGCCGATAGCCTGCACCAGTTCGATTTCGGCCCCGGCCAGCGACGGGCTGGACGGCAGCAGGTCGATCTTATATTCCGCCTGCCGCCGGCGAACGACGGCGGCCGGCTTCTGCTCCACTAGCAGCTCGTAGGTCGAGGGCTGCATCTGATACTTGTCGAAGCCCAGGGCCGAGGTGGCGTTGGCCTGCGGATCGACATCGACCAGCAGAACGCGCCGGCCGCTGCCAGCCAGATAGGCAGTCAGGTTGACGACGGTTGTCGTCTTGCCCACACCGCCCTTCTGGTTTGCGATCGCGTAGATGTGGGCCATGATCGTTACCGGGCGGCGGGGTTGTGCATGAGCGCGTCGAGCGTCTGCCGGATGATCTGGCTCTTGGCCGGCAGGCCGCGGCGGGTGATGGCGTGGGCGGCGATGTCGTTGGCGAACTCGGCCGCGGCCCAGGCGTTGCCGTCGGTCTGGTAGAAGCGCACCAGGTAGGCCGCGGCGAAGATGTCGCCCGCGCCGGTGGGGTCAACGACATCGACCGGCGGCGCGGGGAAGGCGCGCGCCTCGTCGCGGCAGAAGACGGTGCAGCCGCGCTCGCCCTGGGTCAGGACGACGATGCGGGCCAGCCGGCGGGTGTCGTCGAGCATGGCCGCGTCGAGCAAGTCCTCCTCGCTCAGGAAGGTCACCGCCGCCAGCGGCAAGACCTCGGCCGCGCCCTCCCAGGCGGTGGGCCAGACCCGCCCGGCCGCGTCCCAGCGGCGCAGCCAGCCCTGCGGGCCGACGCCGACGATGCTGTCGCTGAAGAGGTGGATGATGGCCGGGTCGATTTCGTTGGCGATGGGGCCGAGGAGGACGATGGGCGCGCGCGTCCAGCCCGCGGGAACGTGTTCGGGCCGCAGCCGCCCGGCGACGGCGTGGAGCGTCTGGACGCGCCCGGCGGGCGTGTAGACGTTCTCAAAGACGGTCGTGGCCGGTGCGGGCACCTGCGTTACGGCCAGCTGCGGAAAAACCGCCGCCCAGTCGTCCTCGGCGGCGGCGCTGGTGACGACGCCGGCGCGCAGGCCGAGGGCCACGGCCGTCAGGCTGCTATAGGCCGCCGCCCCGCCCGTCAGCCGCCCGCCGGGAACCAGGTCATGGCAGATGTGGCCGACGGCCAGAAAATCAACTGGTGGCTGGGCGAGCGCAGGGACGGACATTGGCCCATTCTACCCCGGCGGGCGGGCGATCGGCAAGGCGGGCCGGGCAACCGTCCAGAATAGGACGCTGATTCTCGCTGATATCACGCTGATTTTCGCTGAAAGAGGATCTCTGGCAGCGAAAATCAGCGTTCTTCTCAGCGTCAATCAGCGTGCTATCCCGCGTACCATTCTTTTACCATCTCCAGTCTTGCACCCCGTCCCGGATGCGGCTAAGATCACGGCGATGGCCAAGAAGTTGTTCGCGTCGAAGGTCTTTCGCTCCCGGCCGCTGCTCAACGTGCCGCAGGTCATTTTCCTACTGGTCATCGCCGGGGCGATCATCATCGCCATCGACCTCAACCGCCGGGCGCAGGCGGGCCGGCTGGTGGGCAGTGGCGAGGAAGCGCTGCGCGTGCAGGTCGAGGGCGAGGCCACGCGCCAGGTGCAGTTGCAAGCCACTCTGGCCTATGTGACCAGCGATGATTACGTGGCCGCCTATGCGCGCAACGAGAGCGGCATGATCCTGCCCGGCGAGCGGCGCGTCGTCCCTCTGCTGCAAGAGGCCACGCCGGAGCCGACCGCCTTGCCACCACCGACGCCCGACCCCGCCCTGGAGGCGCGGCCGTGGCAGGCGTGGTGGCGCTTGCTAACCGACGCCCCCCAACCGACACGGTAATCTGGCGCAACAGGCGTTTACGTCACCCACAGCGACCGCATCAGTTCATAGCCAATAACCACTTCTTCGCGGCCGGCGCGCAGGCGCATCGGCCCGTTGAAGGGCGCGCGGCCGACGATCTCGATGGCCGTGCCCGGCGTCAGGCCCAGACTGGCGAAGTAGCGCAGCTTCTCCGGCTCGTGGGTGCGCACCCGGCTGACCGCGCCGCGGTGGCCGACGCTCAGGTTGACGATGCAGATATCGTTGACTTCCGGCAGGCGGCCGTCGCGGTCGGGAATCGGTTCGCCATGGGGGCAGCGCGTCGGCTGGCCGGTCATCTCGGCCATGCGCTCCGTCAGCCGGTCGTTCAGACCCGCGCTCAGGTCGTCGGCGTGCTCGTGGGTCTCGTCCCAGGTGAAGCCCATCACGTTGACGAGAAAGACTTCCAGGAGGCGATGGCGGCGAATCTCGCGTAGCGCCTCCTCGCGGCCGCGCTCGGTCAGTTCGACGCCCTGATAGGGCACGTGTTTGACAAAGCCGACGCTCTGCAAGCGCTTTAACATGCGCGGGATGGCCGGCGGCGAGACGTTCAGCCGGTCGGCCAGACTGGTTGTGCTGACCGTGGGCGAATCCTCCTGTAGCCGGTAAATCTCGGCCAGGTATTCGCGCATCGCCGCGCTGGGTGCCAGGCTCTCCCGCGCGTCCATGCTACGGCTCCGTTGCCTCCAACTCCGCCAGCGTCGTCTCGATCAGGTCGACCAGGTCGCGCAGCATCGGCTCGTCGAAGCGGAACTCGGCCCCGGCGGCGCGATAGAGTTCGGGCAAGGAGCGCGTTCCGCCCAGTTTCAGCGCGTCGCGGTAGGTGGCCACGGCCTGCGCCTGGTTGTGCAGGGCGTTGCGCCACACTTGCAGCGCGCCCACCTGGGCCAGGCCGTACTCAATGTAGTAGAAAGGTATGTGGAAGATGTGGAGCTTGCGGTGCCGGCCGGTTGCGCGTTCGGCCTCGAAGCCGCTCCAATCGACGCCGGGCATGAAACGCGCCCAGAGACCATCCCAGGCTGCGTCGCAGGCGGCCGGGTCGGCGGCGGCGTCGGGGTGGGTGTAGACCCAGTGCTGGAAAGAATCGACGACGGCCATGTAGGGCAAGAAGGTGAGGATGCCCTCCAAATGCTCGCTGCGGGCGCGGGCCGCCTCGGCCGGCGTGTAGAAGCCGCCGCTCGCCCGGGTCAGGTAGGGCGCGGCCAGCAGTTCCATGCCCATCGACGCCACCTCGCAGAACTCCAGCGGCACTTCCATCTGCCAGATGGTGGGCAGGGCGAAGGACTCGAAGGCGTGGAAGGCGTGGCCGGCTTCGTGCAGGGTCGTCTGCACGTCGTCGTGGCTGCCGACGCCGTTCATGAAGATGTACGGCCGCCGCCGCCAGACGAGGCTGCTGCAATAGCCGCCCAGCGCCTTGCCCGCGCGGGTGTCCAGGTCGAGCAGGTTCTCCTCGGCCATGAGGGCGAATTGCCGCGCCAGGCCAGGATCGACGCGCTCGAAGATGTTGAGGCTGCCCTGGATCAACTCGTCCTGGCCGTGGTAGGGGGCCAGCGGCGGGGCGTCGCTGGGGTCAACGGCCAGATCCCACGGGCGCAGGGCGTCTAGCCCCAGGCGGGCGCGGCGGCGCTCATAGACGCGCTGGGCCGCGGGCACGACGACGGCGGCGATAGCGTCGTGGAAGCGCAGGCAGTCGTCGGGCGTGTAGTCGAAGCGGTTATAGGCGCGGTAAATGTAGTCGCGGTAGTTGGGCAGGCCGGCGTTGGCGGCCATCTGGCGGCGCAGGGCCAGCATGCGCCCGTAGAGATCGTTGAGCGCCGCGCGCTGTCCCAGCCACAGGGCCATCATCTGCCGCCAGGCCCGCTCGCGCACGGCGCGGTCGCGGTCGCGCAGGAGGGCGTTGAGCTGGTTCAGGTTGCGCGGCTCGCCATCCCAGTCGGCCGACAACGCGCCGGTGATCTTGTCGTACTCGTTGCCCAGCTTGGCCAGTTCGGTCATGAGGGGCACGTTTTCCTCGCGGAAGAGGTCGGCCTGGTTACGCATGGCCCGCAGGGGCACGCGCATGTCTTCGCCCAGGGCGTCATTGTCCGTCGCCGCGGCCAGCAAGCGCTGCTTCAGGGCCTGGTCGGCGCGGCTAAAGTTCGGGGCAATGTTCTCGACAAAGTTCAGAAAGGCGCGCTCGGCTGTTTCGTCGGCCGTGTCCAGCGTCTTCTCGATGTTGGCGATGGCGCCGGACTCCTCGACGAGCATGTTGAGCTGCGACCAGCGCGCCAGCCAATCGGCCAGCGTCGCCTCGTTGAGCGGCTCATTGGTTAGCGCCTCATAGCGGGCCTGGAAACCTTCCCAGCTAGTCGTGTCGATGGCAAAAGGCAAATTCGGTATGGGGGTAAGAGACATGGGACTTCTCCGGTCATGAATCGCTGTGGCCGGCCGGTGGACTTGCGCCTCACCGGTAGTGGCCGACGGCTGCCGATTCTATCAGGAAAACGGCGTGGCGCACCCAACGCACAAAAAAGGCCCTTGCGGGGGCAAGGGCCTGGGGGAAGCTGAGGCGACGACCGGATTTGAACCGGTGATGGGGGTTTTGCAGACCCCTGCCTTACCACTTGGCTACGTCGCCATAACAAGACGGCAGGCCCTGCGGCCTGCCGTTTCGCCTGAGCGGGCGACGGGATTCGAACCCGTGGCCTTCTCCTTGGCAAGGAGACGTTCTACCACTGAACCACGCCCGCATTCATTCCATCGTGCTGACCGGAATCGATGCCAGGACCCAGACTCGAACTGGGGACACCTTCATTTTCAGTGAAGTGCTCTACCAACTGAGCTATCCCGGCCAGTGGGATCTGCGCTGTTAAAGGTAAAGGGATTCTATCGAAATGGGCCGGGGCTGTCAAGTAAAATGAGGATTGCGCTCAGCCGGGCGATTGACAACCGCCGGGCATGAGGCACAATTGCCCGTGGGAGTGGTTGTGTCCCGGTGGATGCTGCGGTCTTCAAAACCGTTGGCCGGTCGCGCTGAGCGAGCGGCGGTGGGTTCGACTCCCATCCACTCCCGCCAGCCTCCCCCCCGTCGCGTGTCCTCGGTCATGGCTCACCCACACGCAGTGTATAGCTCGCCGGTTGGAGCGTGTCCGGCGCGGTGGCGGCGACGATGAGCAGCGGCCGCCGGGCGCCGGGCGTCGCCTCCAGCACAAACTGCACTCGACCATCGGCCCCGACGGGCAGCGCCTGAACGGTCGGCTGCTCGTCGCGGTCGAAGGTCACCAGTTGCAAAGGCCACGTCTGCGGCAGTGTCGCCGTAGCCCGCACAAAGCCCTCGGCCAGCCAGCCCGCGTCCAGCGTCTCGGCGTCGTCGGCGAAACCGATGGCCGGGATGGCGATGTCGTCCAGCGCCAGGCCGGTGTAGCTGAGGATGAGGTCGGTGACAACCTCGAAGCGCAGCAGGATTTCCTGCCCGGCGAACGGCGTCAGGTCGATGGCCTCATCGACCCAGGCGCGCGTCCGGCCGGTGTAGAAGCGCTCGGTCAGGGCGCTGCCGGAAGGGTCGTCGTCGGGGCTAAGCCCCTGCATGTGCCCGGCTGTCAGCGCCTGCCAGCGTTCGCCGCCGTCCGTGGAAACAGACACGTAGGCGAAATCATAGCCGCGCTCGATGTCGGCGAAAACGCGGTAGGTGAGCATGGCTTCGTCGCCGCGTTGTGCGTCCACGCCGCGCAGGTCGATGGCCCGCGTCAGGCGTGGATTGCTGTCGTTGGCCCGCTGGGCCACCCAGAAGTAATCGCCGGAGGGCGCGCCCGCCCCCAGCAGCGACACGGCCGGCGCGCCGGCAAAGTCGATCAGAAAAGAGCCGCTGGACGGCAGCTCGTAGTAGTCGGCGGCGTATTGCGACACGGTGGTGTCGAAAGTGGCCGGGGTGTTGTCTACCCGCGTCGTGGCCACTGGCTCCAGCGCCGGCCCGCCCCAGTGATAGCGCTCCGGGGCGTCGGCATTGTCGTGGACGGCCATCGCCACCAACCAGTCGCGCCACAGCCCCTCACCGGTCACGTCCAGCCCATGCGCCGCGGCCACGCCATCGACCGCGCCCAGCCCGACGGCCGGGCTGGTGGCATATTCGTCGTAGAGGGCCACGCCCAGGCGGTCATAGAGGAATCGATTGACCAAATAGCCCTGGCCATAGTGCGGCAGGGTATTGTCATCGCTCCAGCTATTGAGTTGCTGGTCGGGGTTTTGCAAGAAAAGGCTGCCGCGCTCCTGGGGGCCGTTGCTGAAGCCGGTCAGGTCTTGCGCCAGTGTCGCCGCGCCCTCGATGAACCAATCTTCGTCGCCCGTGTCATAGGTTGCGCCGAGCATGTGGCGCAATTCGTGGGCCAGCACGTCGAGATAGCGGCCGGAGCCATATTGCCGGGCATTCATGACGAACATGGCGCGCTCGTTCGACTGCGGATTGACCGCCCGCGGCAGGAGATCGACGCTGTTGAAGTAGCCAGCCAGGCCGCAATTGTCGGCATTGACGCACAGCGAGGCCGGGGAGACGTGGACGATATGGGCCTTGCCGCCCGGCGGCTCGGCCACGCCGAACTCGGCGTAGAGCGCCGCGTAGATGTCGTCAAACTGGGCGGCGACCGCGTCCAACTCGGCCGCGTCTGGCTGGGGCACGTCCGCGGCCTGGTCGAACCAGAAGTAGGCCGTGTCGCTGATGCTCAGCAGCCGGGCGGTGATCTGGCTGTCGGTGATGTTATCGACGTTGCGAATGGTGAAGGTCTCCACGTCGCCGAGCTGCGGTCTGTCTGGCGGCGCGGCCGTGGGCAGGGCCGGGTTCAGGCCGCGGTAGGCGATGGCCAGTCGCACGGGGTCGGCCGGCGGCGGCGCGCCAGCTAGTTCGGCCGCCGCGGTGGCACGCGCTTCGTCGGGCGGAGCGGTAGGCGCGAGGGTGGGCACGGCCGGGGCTATCGCCGTCGGCGCGGGCGTAGCGTCAGCGGCGGGCGGCGGCTCCGGCGGCCGCGTCAGCGATAAAGCCGTGGGCGGCGGCGTCGCCGTCGGGGCCACGGTGACGGCCACAGGCGTCGGTGGGATGGCCGGCGTCTGGCGGGTCGAGCAGGCCGCGGTCGAAAGGGCCAGCAGCAGGATCAGAATAAATGCGCGCATGATGGGGATTCTACTCCGCGGACTGGGCCAGAGAAACTCAATCCGCTCTCGCCGGCCACGCTATCAGCCGATTCTCAGCCGGCGCGGTACAATGGCTGGATGCTCTCACTGGATCGGCAGAACTACTGGCGCGAGGTCTACGCCGCCGAACATCCCGGCTGGCGACCGGCGACCGAGCGCTTCGCCGCGCACGTTCGCGCGGCGCTGCGGCCGGGGGCGCGACTCCTGGATCTGGGCTGCGGCCGCGGCGGGCTGGTTGAGCAGCTCGACGACCCCGCCGGCGTCGTCGGTATCGACCCCGACTTCGGCTCGCTACGCGACCACCGTCTGCCGGGTTTCCCCCGCGCCGCGGCGCTCAGTGACCGCCTGCCCTTTGCCGCGGCGTCGTTCGATGTCGTTGCCGCCAGCTGGCTGCTGGAGCATCTGGCCGCGCCGGCAGTGACCTTCGGCGAGATCGCTCGCGTGCTGCGGCCGGGCGGCGCGTTTGTCTTCATCACGCCCAACGGTCGCCACCCGCTCGCCTGGGCCAACCGCGCCGGCGGGCGGCTGGGCCGGGCGCAGGGGCGGCTGGTGGCCCGGCTCTACGGGCGGAGCGGAGCCGACACCTTCCCCACCGTCTACCGGGCCAACGCGCCGGACGTGCTGGCGCGGCTGGCCGCCGCGGCCGGGCTGGCTGTGGAGACGTTCGACTGCGTGGCCGACCCCACCTATCTGGCCTTCTCGCCGGCCCTCTTCCGGGTCATGGTCGCCGTGGAGGATCGCCTGCCGCCCGGGCGGCGCATCCACTTCGTTGGCGTCCTGCGGCGGCCGGCGGGGGCCAGTGGGTGATCCATACGGTGACATTTGCGTGACAATCGCCTAGAATACAGACCATGAACGCGCTCCGACGGCTCACCTACGCCTATCTCAGCCGCATGTACGCGCTCATGTACTTTCTCAGCCGGCGGCCGTTTCTGAGCGCGCTGGTGCGCTGGCTGCCGCTGGCGGCCCTATTCATCGGCTGGCTGCAGGGCTGGCCGCCGGCGGCGCTGCTGGTTGTGGCCCTCGTCGCCGTGTGGATCAACTACTCCCTCTGGCGGGCCAGGCGCGACAACTACAACCGCTTCGTCGCCGACGCGCGACCGCTTGGCGACGCGCCCCCTGAGCCGCCCTTGCCGCCCAACCAACGGCTGGAGGTGCTGGCCACGGGCCTCTTCAGCGTCAGCGGCCGGGAGAGCCGGCTGTTTCTGCGTCCGGCCAGGTATTGGCACGTTCCCCTGGGCGACCACATCATCATGGCCGAAGAAGAGCCGGGCAAGTATCTCTACCAGTTCTTCTCCGCGACCACGTTGCAAGAGTTGCGCGAGGGTCTGCTGCTCTATGGCACCCAGCCCACGCCGGCGCTGGCCGTCAGCTTCCTGGCCCGCTGGGGGCCGGAGCATACCCGCTTCGGCCAGGTCTACGAACTGGGCCAGGACGAAGGGCCGCCGCCGAAACGGATCACCGTCTATCTCACGTCGGCCGACGAGAACACGCGCCGGCTCATTCGCGAGACGATCATCAGCACCGCGCGGCGGGCCAGGCTGTCGGGCGTGGCCTAGCCGCGATTCGCCGCGCCCGCCCAAGGAGGCTATAGTTAGAGACCATGGATGAATCCGATGCGCTTCTCGTCGTCGAACGTGGGCCGGCGCCCAGCCTGCGCTTTGCCCTGAAAGCCGACCAGGTGACTATTGGCCGCAGCGCCGGCAACGAGTTGGTGATGGCCGATCCGGAAGTCTCACGGCGGCACGCCCGCGTGCTGCGCCGCGCCGACGGCTATGCCGTCGAAGACATCGG
>DAOSMQ010000007.1:0-15702 GCA_035372725.1 Promineifilum sp. (SeqCode) | reverse complement strand
CCCCAGCGGCCGGCAAGAGTGGCCGGACAACGGTCGCGGGCAAAGGCCAAAAGGCTTCGGTGGCCGGCAAGAGCGCCAAGACCTCAGCCGCCAAGACCCGCAAAGACGCAAAAAGCAGCGCCGGTGGCGGCGAGCGCGGCGGTAAGCTGGTCGTTGTCGAATCACCGGCCAAGGCCAAGACCATCAGCCGCTACCTGGGGCCGGGCTACGTGGTGAAGCCCAGCGTGGGCCACGTGCGCGACCTGCTGAAGTCACGCCTGAGCGTCGATGTGGAGAATGATTTCGCGCCGGAGTATCGCGTGCCCAACGAGAAGCGCGCCCTGGTGAAAGAACTTAAGGAGGCCGCCGCCCGCGCTGACGAAATTTTCCTGGCCACTGACCCCGACCGCGAAGGGGAGGCCATCGCCTGGCACGTCCGCGAGGCGGCCGAGATGGACCCGGCGCGGACGAAACGCGTCGTCTTCCAGGAGATCACCCCGCCAGCCATCCGTGCCGCCTTCGCCGCGCCGCGGGCCATTGACATGGATCGCGTCGAGGCGCAGCAGGCGCGGCGCGTGCTCGACCGGCTGGTCGGCTACCAGCTTAGCCCGTTGCTGTGGCGCAAAGTCCAGGGGCGCTTGTCGGCCGGGCGCGTGCAGAGTGTGGCCGTGCGCCTGGTGGTCGAGCGCGAGCGCGAGATCGAGGCGTTCGATTCGCGAGAGTACTGGACCATCGGCGCAGAACTCAGCCAGCAGAAGTTCCGTTCGCTGCCGGCCAACAACGGCAACCGCCGGCCGTTTTTCCTCGGCCGCCTGCATCGCCTCGACGGGGCCGAACCGGAACTGTCCAGTGAGGCCGCCGTAGCGCCGCACCTGGCGGCGTTGGAACAGGCGCACTGGGAAGTGGGCGAAGTGACGCTGGGCAAGCGCACGCGCCGCCCGGCGGCCCCATTCACCACCAGTACGCTGCAACAGGAAGCGTCGCGCAAGCTGGGACTGGGCACGACGCGCACGATGCGTCTGGCCCAGGAACTATATGAGGGCGTCAATGTCGGCGAGGGCAACGTCGGCCTGATCACCTACATGCGCACCGATAGCGTCACTGTGGCCGCCGTGGCCCAGGAGCAGGCGCGCGCCTTCATTGCCGAGACATATGGCGCCGATTACCTGCCCGACAAGGCCCCCGTCTACAAGACGCGCTCCAAAACAGCCCAGGAGGCGCATGAGGCCATCCGGCCGACGGCGGTGACGCGCACGCCGGCGGCGCTGAAAGAGCACCTCTCCCGCGAGCAGTTGCGGCTCTACACGCTCATCTGGCAACGGTTCGTCGCCAGCCAGATGGCGCCTGCTCTATACGACACCGTCTCGGTGGATATTTGGGCCGGGCCGGCGCGGACGCCCGCGGCCCAGCGCCCTTACTTGTTTCGGGCCAGCGGCTCGACGTTGGCTTTCCGTGGCTTCCTGGCCGTCTATGGGGCCGATGACCCCGACGAGGACAATGGTACAGAGGGCGATGGGCCGCAGGTGCCGACGGATCTGCGCGCGGCCGAGGCGCTGGACTTGCTCCAACTGTTGCCAGAGCAGCACTTCACCCAGCCGCCGCCGCGCTACAGCGAGGCGTCGCTCGTGAAGGCGCTGGAAGAGCACGGCATTGGCCGTCCCTCTACGTATGCGTCGATCATCTCCACCATTCAGGCGCGCGGCTACATCGATCAGGAACAAAAGCGGTTGCGGCCAACCGAAATAGGCAGCATCGTCAATGACATGCTGGTGCAGTACTTCCCCGATCTGCTCTCGGTTGACTTCACCGCCCGGTTGGAAGACGAGTTGGACGAGATCGCCGAGGGCAAGCCGTGGGTGCCGGTCATCGGCCAGTTCTACCAGAAGTTTGAGAAGGACCTGGGTGTGGCCGACGCGGCCTTGCCGAAGTTAGACCTGCGCAAGGAGCCGGAGCTTGTCGGGCGCGACTGCCCGCTGAGCGGCCATCCGCTGGTTTATCGCGAGGGACGCTTCGGCCGGTTTATCGGTTGTAGCGACTACCCGCGCTGCAAATATACCGAGCAAATCCTGGTCAGGGTTGGCGTTCGCTGTCCCAAGTGTGGCGGTGAACTGGTCGAAAAGCGCACCCGCAAGGGGCGCGTCTTCTATGGCTGCGCCAACTACCCGGAGTGCGATTGGACGAGCTGGAAGCAGCCGCTGGCCATGCCTTGCCCTGTTTGCCAGGGGGTCATGGTGCAGGAAAACAAGGAGTTGGCCAAGTGCACACGCTGCGAACACGTGATGCCGCTGGCCGATGTGGCGATGCCGGCGTCGCCTGAGAGCATCGCCGAATAGCCTGCGCCGGCCCTGATCATCTTCCACACGTTCGTAGTCAATTCGTAGCCCCGGCCCTGCTCTGTGGGGCCAAGAAGGGCTACAGACCGGCTGTACCAAAACGCCGCAACAGACGGTCATTTGTTGTAACGCAGTTTTTAACGCAGTGCGCCTACACTTGAAAAAGTGCGGCGGGGACTGCACTGTGTGTTGCCAAATGATAGCCCTTCGGGGGCTTGTTGTTGCGAGTTAGACCCACCCCGCCGCGCGAGAGCAGACGGAGAAACCTAATGCAAGAGCGCCCAACGAGGCTCATCGCCATCGTTGTGTTGCTGCTGGCCGCTGCCCTAACGCATTTGGGGAGTGTGGGGACCACTCATGCAGCTTCGCAACGCCGTCAGGCCCAGAAGGTCTATATGCCGGCCGTCCTGCAACGCCCACTGGAGGCGGCCACGCGCGACCTGACGATTGTCCACCTGGAGCTTTTCCAGACCGTACAAACAGCGACTAACTCAGTTAGCTTGATTGCTGACAAACCGACCCTGCTGCGGGTCTATGCCCGGGCGACAGGCTCCGGCGTAGCTCCGGTGGCCGAGGTAACTGTTCATGCGCTCCGCGGCATGGCTTCGCTCGGCACTTTAACCATCGGCCCGCACGTCGTTTCGTCCCAGCCGTTGCTGGGCGACCTGAACACTACCTTCAATATCGACTTGCCGGCGGAGTGGCTCGCGGGGGATGTTACCCTGATGGCTACAATTGACGCCGTCAACACCGTGCCGGAGATGAACGAGACGAACAACGGCTACACGGCGCAGTTCACCTTCCACACCGTCGCTCCCTTGCAGATCACTATCGTCCCGATCACCTATACGGACACACGCACCGGCCGGGTCTTCGCCGACCCGCCCCACGATCCTATCAGCGACTGGCTCCGGGGCGCATTCCCAGTTAGCCACGTAACCACAGCCTTTCACACCGCCTTTGCGTTCACCGGCGATTTGCGCCAGCCGAGCGAATGGGAACGGCTTCTGGATAATCTGACGACTTTGTGGGCCGCCGAGGTTGGTATGGACGCGCCGACGGTCTACTATGGGCTAATCCCCAACGCAGACGCTGGCGGCGCGACCTGGTTCGAGGGTGGCGTTTCTGGCCTGGGCTGGATCGGGCAGCGCGTGTCTCTGGGTCTGGATGTGGGCGTGGCCACGGGCAACGCCGCAGGACACGAGATCGGTCACAACTTCGGTCGCCAGCACGCCCCCTGCGGCAACCCTAACAGCGTCGATCCACATTATCCCTACCCGAATGCCACCATTGGCGTGTATGGCGTGAACACAGACAATGACGTGCTGCTTGACCCCAGCGCCAACTACGACATGATGAGCTATTGTGGCCCGGAGTGGGTTTCCGACTACACCTATGAAGCCCTTTTCCACGACCAGGTTGCGCGTACCAGCCGGGCGGCCCAACGCTCTAGCGACGGATTGCTGCTGCGGGCAACGTTGGTAGGCGACGAGGCGATCATTCTGCCCGTTTACCGTCTGAGCGGCCCGCTCACGTCCGGCGACAACAGCGGCTACCAGGTTCAACTGCTCGACGCCGCTGGCGAGGTGCTGGCCACCCACCCGGTTGCCCTCTTGCAAGCCGAGGAGGCCGGCGTCCAAACCCAGATGCTCGTCGCGCACGTGCCCGCGCCGTCCGGCGTCACCGCGCTTCGTTTCGTGCGCCAGGGCCGCGTGCTTGCTGAGCGCGCGCTGATAGGCCCCGGGCCAGAACAGGCCGCGTCTGTCAGCGCCGAGGTGAGGGCGACAACGGAGGGCCTAGCCCTCGCCTGGAGCCGGCCCGACGTGCCTGCGCTCGTGCGTTACTCGGCCGACGGCCAGCAATGGACGACGTTGGCGGTTGACGCGCTGAGTGGGCGGCTCAATCTGGCAGGCATCCAACTGCCGGCCGGCGGCCAGATTCAGGTCGTCCCCGGCGACGGCAGCCCGGTTATAACCCTGGCGTTGGACTAGCGCGGGCCAGCGGGCTTAGGGCGCGGGCACAACGCCGTAGCGCCTCAGTTCCGCTTCCAGATCAAGATCGGGCGTGAAGCGAATGGCATTCATGCCCACGGCGAGCGCGCCGGCCACATTGGCCGGCGCGTCGTCGATGAAGATCGTTTCGCCGGCTGTACGGCCCAGCAGCCCCAGGGCGCGCTCGTAGATGGCTGGATGCGGTTTCATCAGCCCTTCCTCAGCCGACCCCACAACGACATCAAACAGGGCCAGCAGCCGATAGTGCTCCAGCACGGCGCGCAGGTTGCCGGTCGCATTGCTGATGACGGCCGTCTGGTAGCCGGGCCGCAGCCGCTGAACGAGATCGACCAGGCGCGCATCGACGCCGTCGCCGCGCCAGAAGTCGTGCCGAAAGAGGGCCAGGGCCGCGCCCAACGCCAATTGCTCACCCACCCAGGCCCACAGGGCCTCTTCCTCAATCTCGCCGCGCTGGGCGCGATGGCCCATGTCGCTGTTCAGAACGATAGCCTCGGCCCCGCCCGCGGGCAGACCCAGACGCGCCTCCCACTGTTGCCGCCCGGTCGGGTCGAACGTGCGCACAAAGACGCCACCAATGTCGAAGATGACGGCGCGGATGACGCTACTCATCGAGAAGCACCACCGGCTCCTGGTAGTAGCGCAGCCGGCTGCGTGAGAGCTTCCCGCCCAGGAACTCGTTGAACCAGGCGCGCTTTTCGGCCGGCGGCTCGTCGCGCTTCAGGCGCTCCAGGTCGGCGTTAAGTCGCAGGATGCGGCCAGGGATGACGAAGCGGGTTAGGCCGGCTGGCAGCAGGTCGCCCTCGGCGGCGGCGTCAAAGACCTCGGCTGGCGCGAACTGGGGGAAGATGGCCACAGCCACCAGGCGCGGGAATTGGGCCAGCAGGCGCTCTGTATCGGTCAGCAAGGTGCGCTCGACGTTGCCCCAGGCGTTGTAGGCATCGACGAGGGCATTCATGACCGCCAGCCGGGACGCGCCGCCGGCCAGTTCGGCCAGCAGCAGGTTGCCGTCGCGTGTCAGGAAGTAACACAGCGCCTGGGGCTGTTCAAGCGCCTGGCGCGCGGACTCCGGAGCCAGCGGGCGCAGGTGGAGGCCGGCAATGGAGCGCAGGCGCGCTTCCAACAGCGCAAAGTCGGCCGGACTCTCTGACTCAGCGGAAATCGCGTGATACCAGGTGTGCAGCTGGAAACCCGCCTGCGTCTCATCGACGACCTGGACGATGGCAAAACGGTAGCCGAGTCGTTGCAGGGCGCTGTAGCGCGTGGCCCCGTCGAGGATGACGTAGCGCCCTTTCCAGTAGGTCGTCACCGGCGGATTGACGAGGCGGCCGTCTACCTCTAGCCGCTCCATGAGGCGCGTTACGCGCTTCTGATCGATATGCTCGTGGGGCGTGACCAGCTCAATAGGGACGATTTCCAAATTGAGCGTCTCGTTCGCACGTCGGACTTGCAGCGCGGCGGTGATCTGGCGGGCCATTTGCAGCGCGGCGTCGCGGCGTTGGTCGTCCAGGACGGCGGAAACATGGGGCGAGACGCGCACGCGCGGATGGCGGCGCACAGCGAGGGATGCCGGCGCGGGGTTGGTCACCAATGCCGGCAGCGCCGACAGCGCCACGCCGGCAAGGCCCCCAGCGTCGAGGGCGCGCAGCAGGGCCTCGTCGTCGACCAGGTCCGTGTGGCCCATGTTGACCAGCATGGCCGAGGGCTTAACCGCGGCCAGTTCGCGCGCGCCGATAATAGCCTCTGTTTCCTCGCTGAAAGGCACGTGCAGGGAGATAAAGTCAGATTGGCGCAGCAGGGCGATGAGGTCAGTGGACTCAACGCCGGGAGCCAGGGCCAGTTCCGGCGTCAGGCGGGGCTGGTTGGTCAGGATGCGCATGTCGAAGGCGGCGGCGCGCTGGGCCACCAGTTGGCCCACGAGGCCAAAGCCGATGAGGCCCAGCGTCTTGCCGGCCAGACGGCCGTCGCCCAGGTTCTCGGCCAGAGACAGCAGGCGAGCGACGGTGTGCTCGGCGATAGCCACGGCGCGGCTGTCCGGGGCATAGCAGACTTCGATGCCCAGGGCGCGCGCCGCGCTGACGTCGATGTTGTTCAGGCGACCGCCCAGGGTGCCAATGGCGCGCAGATTGTAGCCGTATTTGAGGATGTGATTGCTGATGTGTTGGTCGGGGCCGACGATGAGGGCGTGGTAGTCGCCGATGCGGGCGGTAAGCGTTTCTTCGCCAGCATCGGGCAAGAAGTCGACCTGGCTGGCAGCGGCCAGTGTTGCCATCGCCGGGCCTTCCAGCGGCACACAGGTGAGAATGCGCGAAGCCGTGCGGGGCCTGGCCGGAGCGTCCATTTCGCGCGCGGCGGCTGTGGCCTGGGCGGAGGCGGCCGCCGGTGGCTGCAAGAAAGCCGACACGTTGACGTTGCCGCCGCTGAGCAACACACCGACGCGCGCGCCGGACGGCACGGTGTAGCTGCCGGCCAGTAGCGGGGCCAGAGCGACTGCCGAACTCGGCTCGACGACGATCTTCAGCCGCGCCCAGATGAACTCCAGCGCCGCCAGGATCTCCTCTTCGGTGGCCGTGGTCATGTCGCTGACATAGCGGCGCATAATGGCCAGGTTACGGCCGCCGATGGCCCGCGTCCGCAGCCCGTCGGCGATGGTCGCCGGAACGGCCTCCAGCTTGTAGACCTCGCCACTGCGCCAGGAGCGGTTGGCGTCGGCTCCTAGCGCCGGCTCCACGCCGACGACGCGGCACTCCGGCGCGCGCAATTGCGCGGCCAGGGCGCTGCCGCTGATCAGGCCGCCGCCGCCGACGGGAACGAAAAGATAGTCCAGTGGCCCAACTTCGTCGAAGAGTTCCAGCGCGGCCGTGCCCTGCCCGGCGATGATATTGTCGTTGTCGAAGGGATGGACGAGCGTGTAGCCGTGTTGGGCGATCAGTTCGGCGGTGACTTCCTCGCGATAGAGCGCGTCGCAGGGGATGACCTCAGCGCCGTAGCCCTCGGTGGCGGCGCGCTTGTTCGGCGGGGCGTCGGCGGGCATGACGACCACGGCGCGCACGCCCAGCAGCCTCGCCGCCAGCGCCAGCCCCTGGGCATGGTTGCCGCTGGAGTGGGTGATGACCCCGGCGGCGCGCTCAGTCTCAGACAGACGGCTGATGGCGAAGTAGGCCCCACGGAACTTGAATGCGCCCATGCGCTGGAAGTTCTCGCACTTGAAGAAGACGCTCACGCCCAATCGGGTGTCTAGCGTTTGCGAGGTCAGCACGGGAGTGCGATGGGCGACGCCGGCGAGGCGCTCGGCGGCGGCTTGGACTGCTGCTGGGGAGATCATACGCGTCCTTGTCTCAGGGACTGAACTCATTGGTGTAAGTCACATTTTCGGCCGGGCGCACCATTTCGATGCGCCGGAACACCTCAAAGTAGCCTGCCCGTTGGAACCCACGCCAACGCACGTCGTCGGGAATGTTCTCGACAACGGCGTCCTGGGCGGCATGGTGTCGATGTAACAATTCCAGCAGGCAGGCGGCGACGACATCCGGTGGGCCATAGGTCACCTCGACGCTGATGCGCTTGAGTTCTAGCGTCGTTGCCAGGTAGGTGACCCAGCCGCGCGAGCCGTCGTGGAACTCGACCAACAGGCCGGACAGGTGCGGTAGCTGATGGAGGGGCACGCCGTCGTGAGGGTCGCTGCCGACAGAGGCGGCCGCCAGCCGCCGCACATTGCGCATGCTGTCGACGGCGTTGAGCCAGTTCATGCGCTCGTGCCGGGCGCAGTGCAGATCAATGACCTCACCGTGTTGCAGATAGTAGATTTTTCGCGCTGCCAGGAGAGCGGCGGCGTTGGCGACGGCGCGCGGCGGGCGGCGGGCGATGATCAGTTCGCGCGTGGGCTGGAAATCGTAGCTCCGGAACAGCTCCAGCGCCGGCTGGTTGCCCTTAATGACTTCCAACCACACCTCGGGCATGCCACTATTGGCGGCCTGATGTAATAGCTCGCCCAGGAGGGCACGGCCGATGCCCTGTCGCCGCCCCTCCGGCAGAACGCCCAGCCGTGTGACCCAACCCTGGTCCTGTCGCCTGCCCAGCATGCCCAGTCCAACAATAGACTCCCCCGTGACAGCGACCCGCGAGCGGTGCAGGTCGACGTCGTAGAGGGTGATGTACTCATTCAGCCGATCGGGGTTCATCGGCATGGGAATGAGATAATCGGTGCGTGACTGGTTATAGGCTAAGGTTAGTTCATCGAGCGTAAATTCAGACGCCGGTAATAGGATCATTTCACGAGACTTCTGTGAAGCGTGTCAGGCATAGGGCCTAACGTAAGTACGCGGCAATCTGCTCGGCGAATTCAGTGACATTGATGGGCTTAGTAATACAGCCATCGCAGCCATAATTGACGGCCATCTGGGCGGCAGTCGCTTCCGGCCAGGCTGTCAGAGCGACGATGGGCGTATGAACTAGCCCGGCCGCGCCCCGCAACACGGCCACCAGTGTCTGTCCATCCATATCGGGCAGGCCCATGTCCAGCAGGATCAGGTCGGGGTGCTCCTGGAGGGCGATGTCGATGCCGGTGCGACCGTCGGCGGCATGGAGGAGGCGATAGCCCTGGTGTTCTAACACGCGCTCTACCAGGCGTGTGTTGGCGTAGTTGTCCTCAATCTGCAAAATGGTCTTCATAGGCCCCTTCAAGCAGCCGGCGGCGGCACGGGCAGGTCGGCTTCGGCCGTGTTGCGCCACTTTTCGCCCTCTTCAATGAGCATGATGGCGATGCCGTCGCGGATGGGATACTTCATACCCGACTCATCGCACACCAGCCAACTGCCGTGGACAAGGCGCAGCCGGCCGGGGTCGTCGCCGTGCTCAGCCGAGCGGACGGCCAGGGGACAGCGCAGGAATTCCAGCAAGGATGGGTGGAGGGGCATTGCCTGATCGGACATCATTCTCACCAGCGATTGACGGGTTGGCCAATCATAGCAGAACGGGGCGGCGAGAGCCAACTGGCGGGCGCGGTCAGTCCGGCCACGCTCTCTCGACCAGCATGGGCAAGATGACGCCCGATGGCCCGCGCAACGTGTAATCCATTCGCGGGGAGAGGGGCGTATCCTCGATGTTGATCTCCACCGTTACCGCGCCGTTGCCGGCGGCCAGCCGCGGCAACGACGCTGCTGGCTGCACCAGGCCGGACGTGCCAATGGTCAGGAAGATATCGGCCAGCCGCGCGGCCTCGCTGGCCGCGTGTAGGACGGCCGCCGGAAGCGCCTCGCCGAACCAGACGACATCGGGCCGCAGGAACGCGCCACAATCCGGGCAGCGCGGCGGGCGTTCCTCGGTCGCCGGCCAGGTTTCGACGACGCGCTCTTCACGCGAGCACTTCACGCGGGTGATGTTGCCATGTAGCTCGATGACGTGGCGGCTGCCGGCACGCTGATGGAGGCTGTCGACGTTCTGAGTGATGAGCGTGAAAGTCGGGACATAGGCCTCCATGCTGGCCAGGGCAAAGTGACCGGGGTTGGGAGCCACGCCGGCGACAAGCTCGCGCCGCCAGGCGTACCAGTCCCACACCAGTTGCGGCTGTCGTCGGAAGGCCGCCGGCGTGGCCAGCTCCTGCGGGTCGTATTGCGCCCACAGGCCTGTCTGCGCCTGACGGAAGGTGGGCACGCCGCTCTCAGCGGAGATGCCCGCGCCGGTTAGCACGACGACGCGGCCGGCGCGCCGGAGGCTGTCGAGCAGCGCCGGCGGGAGGGTCGCGGGGCTACTCACCGGTCTGCTCCGCCGTGCCAGCCAGGTTGAAGTTATCGATCAGGCGCGTGCGGCCGATGAAGACGGCCATCGACAGCAGCACGCCCGCGTCCGGCGAGATCGTGCCCTCGTATTCAGCCAGTGTTTGCGGGTCGGCGGCGCTGACGTAGTCTACCCGGGCCAGCGGTTCGGCCGCCAGGGTGTCGCGCATGGCCTCACGCAGAGCTTCGCCATCGCGCTTGCCCTCATTCCAGAGGTGTTCGGCGGCGCGCAGGGCGCGGTTGAGCACCGTTGCCGCGCGGCGCTGGTCGCCCTCCAGGTACTTGTTGCGCGAACTCATGGCCAGCCCGTCCGGCTCGCGCACGGTGGGGCAAACGACGACGTCGAGGTCAAAGTTGAGGTCGCGGACCATCTGGCGGACGACGACAACCTGCTGGGCGTCTTTCTGGCCAAAGTAGACACGCGTCGGCCGGACGATGTTGAACAGCTTGGCCACGACAGTGGCCACGCCTTCGAAGTGGGTTGGCCGGCGCGCGCCCTCCAGTGGCTGGGTGACGCCGCGGACGAGGACGCTCGACTGGAAATCAGGCGGATAGATGACGCCGTCGCCGGGCGCGAAGACGAAATCGACGCCCTCGGCACGCAAGAGGGCCAGGTCACGCTCCAGGTCGCGCGGGTAGCGGCTGAGGTCCTCGGTGGGGCCGAATTGGGTTGGATTGACGAAGATGCTAACGGCGACGTGGTCGTTCTCGCGTCGCGCCCGCCGCACCAGTTCCATATGCCCTTCGTGTAAATAGCCCATTGTGGGCACAAAGCCAAGCGTAGCGTCGCCGTAGCCGCGGCGGAGCGCCCGCACAGAAGCGATGTCGCTGATCACTTCCACGGTCTTTACCTCATCGCCGGGTCGAGTTGGCGAATCAGCCCGGCCACGTCGCCCGGCGCGACCGGCGGGTTGCCACTCTCGACCTGGGCCACAAGGCTGGCGAGGCGGCTGTTCAGAGGCGTGGCCACACCCGCGGCCCGCCCGGCGCGGACGACCGCGCCACAGATAGCGTCGATTTCGGTCAACGTGCCGCGCTCTACGTCCTGGAGCATTGACGAACGGTTGGCGGCCGTGCCGCGGGCGACGGCGATGGCGCGCTCGCCCGCGTCGCCCTCTGGCAGGGCAATGCCCTGGCGTTCGGCCACGGCGGCGACCTCGGCCGCCGTCTGGCGCATGATAGCCACCAGCGCGGCGTGCTCCAGCAAGAAGCCATTGGGCACGCGCAGTAGGGCCGTCAGCGGGTTGATGGCCGCATTGGCCACCAACTTGCCCCAGGCAAGCCCATCGGCGTCGTCAACTAGAGCGGTCTCGAATCCAGCGCGTCCGAACAAGGTGGCTATCTCGCTCAGGCAGTCGCGTTGCGCCGGCCCGAGGGCTGCGTCGCGGCCCAGGTAGGTCGGCCCGTGGCCGGCGTGGCGCACGACGCCAGGGGCCAGCGTCGTCGCCCCCTGGGCCGTCACGCCCAGGGCGACGCGCGCCTCGCCGAGGACGGCGCGCAAGGCGGCGCGGTTGTTCAGGCCGTTTTGTAACGTCAGGGCCAGGCCGTCGGGGCCAAGCAGACGTTCGGCCGCCCGCGCGGCGTCGGGCGTTTGGCGGCTCTTGACGGCTACGAGGACGACGTTGGCGCGACCGGCGGCGGCGGGGTCGTCGGCCACGGCCAGGCGGTGGTGGCTATGACTGCCGTCGGGGTGCTCCAGCCGCAGGCCGTCGCGTCGTAGGGCGGCCAATTGCGCTGGCCAGTGGCCGAGCAAGACGACATCGGCCACCGGTTCCAGGTGCGCACCGAGCAAGCAGCCCAGCGCGCCGATGCCGAGGATGGCGACGCGCATCTTAGCCTTCCAGGCTCTGCTGGAACGCGGCCAGTTCTTCGGCGCTCATGGGGTAGGTGTGCTCCTCGGCCGGGAACCGGCCGGCGACGACATCCTCGCGGTAGGCGCCAAAGGCGTCGACGATGGTCTCGCTCAGCCGGGCATACTCCTTGACGAAGGGCGGATGAACGCGGTCGAAGAGTCCCAGCACGTCGTGGTAAACCAGCACTTGGCCATCGCAACCGGCGCCCGCGCCGATGCCGATGGTCGGGATGGCGAGACGCTGGCTGACGGCGGCAGCGACCGGGGCGGGCACCGCCTCCAGGACGATGGCGTAGCAGCCGGCCGCTTCCAGGGCCAGGGCGTCGTCCACGAGGCGGCGGGCGGCGACGGCGGTTTTGCCCTGAGCGCGCATGCCGCCGAACTTGCTGATCGATTGCGGCGTCAGACCCAGGTGACCCATGACCGGGATGCCCGCGGCGACGATGGCGCGGACGGTGGCAACCATCTCTTGGCCACCTTCCAACTTGACGCTCTCCATGCCGCCCTCGCGCAGAAAGCGGCCGGCATTGCGCACCGCCTCGGCCACTTCGGCCTGGTAGGACATAAAGGGCATATCGCCCACCAGATGGGCGTATTTGGCCCCACGGGCGACGGCGCGGCAGTGGTGGAGCATCTCCTCCATGGTGACGGGCAGCGTATTGTCCAGGCCCATCATGACCATGCCCAGGGAGTCACCGACGAGGATGGCGTCGATGCCCGCGGCGTCGACGAGACGCGCGCCGGTGTAGTCGTAGGCGGTCAGCATGGTGATCGGTTCGTGGCGTGCCTTTTTGGCCACGAGTCGCGGGGCGGTCATTTTTCTGCGTTCCATTGTCATTGCTCCTGTTTGTGGCCGGGCAGCGTGCTCCTGGTCGGAGGGCGGCGCGGGTGGGCTACGGGGGGCCGGGCTTGTCGCGCCGCGCTTCTTCTAGCGCCCGGCTCAGTTCTAACACGATGAGGGCGGCCTGCTCTGGCGTGAGGTAGAGGCTGGTCTCTTCAGCGTGGAAGAGGCTCTCGAACTCCACGCTGTCTTCCTCAAACTGAAGACAGATGTTGTCCTCGAATTCTCTGTCGGCGGCATCGTAATAAATTGTCAGTTTGAGGCTCCCATCTAGTAGAGTGATGGCAGGCATAGATTCTGTACCTCCAGCGGCGACGCTACGCATCAGTCGTGGGCGTCGCCGCAATCAATAAGACTGCTGTTATCGCTCCTGACCCATGTAGAGGTGGCCGCGGCGGACGGCGCGAGCGTCTTCAATGGTGATAAAGGCGTTGGGGTCGGCTGTCTCGGCGATGACGCAGACGGCTTCGGCGTCCTGGCGGCGGACAACGGCGACGATCATACCCACGGTGCCGTCACGGCCGTGGCCATAGCCGACGGTGGCCCCGTAGCCGGCCTCGTGGATTTGTTCGATGATGCGCTGGGCCTGATAGCGCGAGATGATGCGCACGTTGGCGTAGCCGCTGGCGGTGCGCTCGTCGTAGATCATGCCGACCACTGTGCCGACCGAGAAGCCCAGGCAGTAGCCGAGCACGTTCCAGATGTTGTCCAGATTGTTGACGACCTCGGCGATGGCGACGACGTAGGCCAGCACTTCGATGAAGCCGAAGATGAAGGCCGCCGCCTTCTTGCCGCGCATCATCACCAGGACGCGGATGGTGCTGATGGTGATGCCGAAGACGCGCAGGGCGAAAATGAATAGCGCGCCCAGCAAGGCGTCGGTGGTCAGCGGTGGGATATCGAAGGACAACATGGCGTTGGTTTCAGTTGCAGCCCCTGCTGGGTCTCTATGGCGGCCTATTGTACCCGCGGCGCGGCGGCCGCCAACGAAAAGGGCGCTCCCACGCCGCCGCGGGAGCGCCCTGATGGACTTGTGGCAGCCACCTATTGGTCTACAGGTTGCTAACCGGCAGACTATTGATGGACACGTTCAGGATGAGGAAGCTGGCGTTGACCCAGCCCTGGCGGCCGTCGCGCAGGATGACTTTGACCCACGTTGAGGCGGCATTCCGCGCCAGCAGCGTCACGGTCGTGCCGTTGCTGATGCTGGTGAAAGCGGGGTAGCCAACGTCAGGGCCGGTGCGGACGTTCAGCGCGCCGGTGTTGACCGTGCCCTGAGCGCCGGCGGGCGGCGTGGGCGGCGTGGTCGTGCCGGTGATGGGCGTGAGGTTGGCCACGGGGATGGTCGTGCGCAAGTAGAGGGCGCTGGCCCAGCCGACGGTGCCATTGGCCAGAGAGACCTGTACCCAGGTCGCGTCGCCGTTGCGGTAGCCGGTCAGGTTGACGACGTTGCCCGTGCTCAACCGGGTGATGACGGCGAAGTTCGTGCCCGGCCCGGTGCGGACATTCAGGCGATAGGAGGTGACCGTGCCCGTGCCGGGGAATTGGCCGCCTGTGCCGGTCAGCGACGTGTAGCCGAAGCGCATCTCGGCCAGAGCGGTATTCTCGTAGTACTCAATGCGCACCGGCAGCACGCCGCCGGGGGAGGTGAACTCGGCCGTGGAGGTCTGCGCGGCCCGGTCGAACCAGGCGTCGATGATCAGCTGGTTGTTGACCCAGACGCGCACGCCGTCGTCGCTGGTGGCCGAGAAGCGATAGCGGCCGGACGGGAAGTTCAGGTTGGCCGTCCAGCGGGCGGAGAAGTGATCGACCGGAACCTGGGGCGCGGGCGTGCCATAGCCCCAGTTGTAGTCGACCGCGCTCTCGTCGCGGACGACGACGGGCTGGCCGCTCAGGCTCATATTGCTGAAGTATTCCGCCCGCCAGGCCGAGGAAGTAGGCGGCGGCGTCGTGCCGATGCGCTGCCAGGTGAGCTTGGCGTAGGCCCGCTCGGTGTTCTCGAAGTACTCCATCTTGATGGGGATAGCGCCGCCGGGCAGATCGATGTCAACCGAGAAAGACGTTGGCGGCTGGACGCGCCACTGATCAATGACCAGGACATTGTTGACCCACAGGCGCACGCCGTCGTCGGTCGTTGTCGTGAAGCGGTAGCGGCCGGCGTCGAGGGTCAGGTTGCGCACCCAGCGTACGGAGAAGAAGTCGGCCGGGAAGCCGGCTGTGGGCGTGCCCAAACCCCAGTTGAAGTTAATGTCAGTGGTCGTGCCCGTCAACGCCGGCGTGCCGCTCAGGCTGGTATTGGTGAAGTACTCGTTGAACCAGTTGTTGCCCGGCGTCGGTGGGGGCGGCGCGTTGAGCGAGACGTAGTTCATCTTGGCCACCGCCACGCCGCCGGCCTCATAGTACTGGACGACGATGGTGTGGTTGCCCGCGCCCAGGAAGACATCGGCGGTGATCGTGCGCACCTGGCTATCGTACCAGGCGTCGATGATCAGCACGTTATCGACCCAAACACGCATGCCATCATCGGCCGTGGCCGAGAAGCGGTAGGTGCCCGCGGGCAGGTTGGCGGTCTGGGTCCATTGGGCGGAGAAGTTGTCGGTGAAGACCGTTGTGGCCGGCGAGCCGCCGCCCCAATCGAAATCGATGCTGCCATCCTGGCGAATGAGGACGGGATTGCCGGACAGGTCGCGGTTGTTCCAGTAGCGGCCTTCCCAGGCACCGCCCTGGGCACGGGTGCTGAGCGCGCCACCGGTCAGGGCGGTAACGGCCAGCAGGGCGAGAATTGCGGCCAGATGGACAAGTCGCGGGCGCCGAAAGCGGAACCATCTGTTCATGAGGATGCTCCTGTTGACTGGCAACATGTGCGGAGCCGCCCAAGCTGCCACGACGCAGCGCACAAGGACGCGCTGTCAAT
>DAOSMQ010000006.1:1390-15988 GCA_035372725.1 Promineifilum sp. (SeqCode) | reverse complement strand
GCCGCCCAATGCGACCAACTGGCTGGGCACGGACAATCTCGGCCGGGATACGCTCTCCCGGCTGATGGTCGGCACGCAGGTGGTGCTGCTGAAGACGCGCGTACCTGTGGGTGAACGGACGATCGCCCTGCCGTTGGGCGTGGCCGTCTGGGGCGTCCTGGTCTCGCTGGCTCTGGGCACGCTGCTGGGGCAGGTGGCCGGCTATCGGCGCGGACGCTGGGATCAGGGCATCATGCAGCTACTCGATGCCTTTGTCGCCTTCCCCAGCATCGTTCTCTACCTGGTCATCATCGCCGCGCTCGGCCGCGGCGATCTGGTGGTCATCTTCGCCATTGCCCTCACCGGCGCGCCGGGCGTGGCCCGCCTGGCGCGCAGCCTGACGCTTGACATCAGCACGCGCGACTACGTTCGCGCGGCGGAGACGCGCGGCGAGAACCTCTGGTACATCCTGTTCCGGGAGATTCTGCCCAACGCGCGCGGCCCCCTGCTGGTCGACGCGATGTTGCGGGTCGGCTATGCCGTGTTTGCCATCGGTACCCTGGGCTTTCTGGGGCTGGGGCTGCCGCCGCCAGACCCCGACTGGGGCTCGATGGTCAACGAGGCGCGGCGCTTCATGTTCTCGTCCGCCTGGGGCGTCGTCTGGCCGTCGCTGGCCATTGCTTCGCTCGTCGTCGGCCTTAGCCTGTTGGCCGACGGCCTGCGTGAGGAACTGAACCGCTATCAGCGCTGAGCGAAAGGAACCTACCGTGTCAACCGTGCCCGTCCTGACAGTCGAGAATCTCGCCGTCGCTTACCAGACGCGTGGCGGCGACGTGCAGGCCATCCGCGACATCTCTTTCGAGATCGCCCGTGCCCAGACCTTTGGCCTGGTGGGGGAGTCGGGTTGCGGTAAATCTACGACGGCATGGGCTATCCTCAACTTTCTGGGGCCAAATGGCGCTGTCAAGCGTGGGCGCATCCAGTTTCAAGGACAAGACTTGCTGGGTCGCACGGCCGAAGAACTGCGACGGCTGCGCGGTGACCAGATCGCCATGGTCTACCAGGACCCCATGCAGGCGCTCAACCCCTCTGTGCGCATAGGCGAGCAGATGAAGGAGGTGTTGACCGTCCATCGCGGCCTGAGCGACGTGGCGGCCACGCGGCGCTGCGTCGCCATGCTGGAACGGGTCTACATGCCCGATCCAGAGGACATTCTGCGGCGCTACCCGCACCAACTCTCTGGCGGCCAGCAACAACGCGTTGTCATCGCCACGGCCCTGCTCAATAACCCGGCGCTGCTCATCATGGACGAGCCGACGACGGCGCTGGACGTAACCGTCGAAGCGGCCGTGCTCGACCTCATCGCCGAACTGCGACGCGACTTCGACACGGCCATCCTGCTCATCACCCACAACCTGGGCGTCATCGCCCGCACGTGCGACCAGGTGGGTGTGATGTATGCCGGTGAACTGGTCGAGCGGGCTGCTGTGGCCGACCTCTTCGCCGACCCGCAGCACCCCTACACGCAGGGGTTGTTGCGGGCACTGCCGCGCCTGGGGGCCGACAAGGCCGACAGCGTGCTCTACCCCATCCGCGGCCGCGTGCCGCTGCCCGGCAACAGGCCATCCGGCTGTCTCTTCGCTCCGCGCTGCGACTATGCCCAGGAGCTTTGCCGCGCAGAGCGGCCAGCGTTGCGCCTGTTGCCCAACGGGGCGTGGGTGCGCTGTCACTTTGCCGAGGAAATCGATCCGGCTGCCTGGGTCCCCCGCGATGACTTCGTACCGCCCCGGCCGCAGCCGGCCGCGAGCGACAGCCCACCCATCCTGACGGCCAACGGCCTGAAGAAGTATTACTCGCTGCCGGGCAACTCGCTGCGCGATATCCTCGGTCTGGGCGAAAAGCGCTTCGTCCACGCTCTGGAGAACGCCACATTTGCCGTCCTTCGGGGCACAACGCTGGGCGTCGTCGGCGAGTCCGGCAGCGGCAAGAGTACGCTGGTGAAGACGCTCATTGGCCTGGAGGCCAGCAGCGGTGGCGAAGCGTCGTTTCTGGGCTTCGACCTGACCGGTGACCTCTCTGGCCGCGATACCGCGCTCATCCGCGAGCTGCAAATGGTCTTTCAGAACCCCGACGCGACGATGAACCCAGCGTACACGGTGGGTTACCAACTGGCGCGGCCGATGCGTCGCCTGGGTATTGTGCCCCGCAGCCAGATCCGCGCTGAGGTCGTTCGCCTGCTGGAGTCGGTGCGGTTGGGCGAGAACTATCTGGATCGCTTGCCGCGCCAGTTGAGCGGCGGCGAAAAACAGCGCATTGGCATCGCCCGCGCGTTGGCCAGCCGGCCGGAACTGGTGCTGTGTGATGAGCCGGTCAGCGCGTTGGATGTCTCTGTGCAGGCGGCGCTGTTGAATCTGCTGCTCGACGTGCAGCGCGAGTATGGCACGACCCTCATTTTTATCGCCCACGATCTCAGCGCTGTGCGCTACATTTCCGATCAGGTGGCCGTGATGTACCTGGGCGAGATCGTCGATATCGGCCCGGCCGAGGCCATCTTCGCGCCCCCCTACCACCCCTACACGGAGGCGCTACTATCGGCCATCCCCAGCCCCGACCCCCTGGCGCGGCAGCAGCGCATCCGCCTGGCCGGGCCTGTACCCAGCGCCGTCAACCCGCCTGGCGGTTGCCGCTTCCACACGCGTTGCCCGCGCCGTGAGCTATTGCCCGACGGCGGGCGCATCTGTGCCACGGACATCCCGCCCTGGCGAGACGCGGACGACGGCCACCGTATTCTTTGCCACATTCCCCTGGAGACGCTGCGCGCACTCCCGCCAGTGGGGGCCGCGCCCACAGCCACATCAGATTAAGGCCCACTAAGGCCCACCGCGTCCGCGCCGCGTAGATGCGCTGGATAGCCCTTGCGAGGTGACTGCGTATGCTCGTCCGAGACTGTATGACCCGCCACCCAATCATGGCCCCGCCGACGATGTTGGCCACCGAGGCGCAACATCTCATGCACGAGAACGATATCCGCCATCTGCCCGTCGTTGGCGACGGCAAGCGGCTGCTCGGCCTGGTAGACCGCATGAGCTTCGCGCTAGACCCTGGCGCGCTGCCCAGTCTTGACCTGTGGGAAATCACCCGCCATCTGTCGCGCCTGTCGGTCATGGATGTCATGACGCCGGCCGATAGCGTGGCCACCATCCCCCCTGACCACAGCGTGGAGCGCGCAGCGCGCTACATGACCGAGCACGGGCTGAGTTGCCTGCCGGTGGTGGAGGAGGAGGCTGTCGTTGGCCTGCTGACGAAGGCGGATTTGCTCAACGCCTTTCAGGTGCTGTTGGGGTTGCCGGCGGAAGGCGTGCGCGTGACCATGCGCATGCCCGACCAGCCGGGCGAGTTCGCCAAGCTGACGGCTGTCCTCGGCCGGCAGTCCTGGGGGGTGATGGGTATGGGCACTTTCCCAACGCCGCGCCGCGAAGGCTTCTACGACGCCGTGGTCAAAATCTGTGGCGTCGGGGTAGACGAGGTCCTTGCGGTTCTGAGCCAGGTTACCGGCCAGGAAGTGGTTGACATCCGCGAAGTGGTTTAGGCTCGCGCCGGCCACAGAGCTGCCGGCCGCCAACGGCCCGGTAGGAGGCAAAAAAAGACCCCGGAAGCTGCTGGACTGCCGGGGTCGTGTTTTGGACGGGTTTGGAGGGATGGAGGAGGACACGAAATGCTGGCGAGAAGACTTGTTGGCATTCCTCCAAGCAACGTCCAAAAGGGATAAACGCTAAGGGGTAGGCATTTGCCGCGGCTGGCCCAGCTCGAGCGGTGTCGCGGCCATATCCTGAATCTCGCCCTGCAAGCGCCGGCCGAGAGCGATGAGCGCGCCGCCGGTGAGCACCAGCGTGTTGCGGTAGGCGGCGCGCAGTGGGTGGCGTGGACGGGCCGGTGTCAACGGATAGGCATCGGCCATCGCCCGGGCGAACGCGCGGCTCTCGTTGAGCTTCTGTTCGGCATCATACCAATTGGCGTTCATGTCACTCTCCTTTCGCCCGGCCGGGCGAGATGAGTTCTCTGGTCTCGGTTCGTGCCAGGAACGAGGCCAGGGCCGATAGCGTGTCATCGACGCGGTCGCTGTTCAGGTGGTAGCACTTAGCGCCGTTGCAGCGCCGCTCATGGAGAAAGCCGGCGGCGGTCAGTTGTTGCAAGTGGCGCGAGGCGGCCGACTGGCTCATGTCGAGCAGCTGTATGATGTCGGCCGAACGCGCCTCGCCGGTATCGACGATCAGCCGCAGGATATTGAGACGCGAGTCGTCGGCCAGCGCGTTGAGCCGCACCAGCAGCTCGGCCCGCGTCAGTTCCGGAGCCATCTCGCCGGCGTCTTGCGGCTGGCGCGCGCCGAAGAGAATCCACGTCCGATCCTCGCCCCGGATTTTGGCCGTGTAGGGACCGATGTGGGCCGAGGGCACAAAGACAAGGCGTTCGGCATCGTCGAGTTCATCGCACCACTTGTCGTCTTTGCGCAAAGGCCGGCCGACGATGTACTCGGCCGCCGCAGCCCGATCCATGCTGCTCAGGTCGATGCTATCAAAGGCGCGCACAGCCTTTTGCAACATCGGTCGCACCCGTTCCCACTCGACGGCCAGGTACTTGTACCACATGGCCCGCAGGTGGCCGACCACCAGCCCTTGCAGGGCAGGCGGGTCGAGCAGATAGGTGTAAGCGCGGCGCTCGATCTCCAGAATGAAATGGTCGCCGAAGCCCCGCCGCAGAAAGGCCATGAACGTATTGAGGTCGGCCAACACTTCTTCCGGCGTGAGCTGTCTGTCGTCTGCCAGCGGCATCATCCGCAAGTAGGCCGACAGAACCTTGTCGCGCAGGTGGATCGCTGGAACGGTGGCCAGGTGCTCGATGTAGGCCGGGAAGCTCGGGTAGGCGGCGCGCGGCCGGGTAGCATAGTAGAGGCCGTTCATCACTAGCAAGTTGGTGTCCCGCTCCTCGGCCGACATGCTGGCGTGGGTGCGGTAGACCCACTCGTCGTAACCGGATACGTCCTCCGCGTGCGCGAGCAGGGTCAGTGTGTGCTGGATGTTCTGCACCGGCTCCAGGGCAACGCCGACGTTCGTTTCCAGAGTCGGCAGGGGGAGGTCGCTGGTGGCAATGGGCATCGCAGTCTTCCTTATTGTGTCTAGCTATTTACCCTATTACCCGCATTTACGGGTAATGTGGGCAGTATAATCGCCAAACCAGCGCCTGTCAAGAGGCAATTTGCGTATTATGCGATTTGCCGCATAAATGGGTTAGATGAGGCCCAATGCCCGCGCGCCTGAGGTGACTTTGGCAAAACCCTGGGCCAGGCAAGTGGTCGCGTGGTTCCTGGGCACTTCGCGGGTACAATACGGATGTTGACTGTGGGGCGGCCCAAGCCCCGCCAACACGCGGAACCTGCGGCGCCCTTGCGCGTATAGTGTGCAGCGGCGGCGCGCACAGGAGAGAAGTATTCATGACCCAACCGGTTCTTGAAGCCAACCACTTATCGCGCACCTTCGGCGACTTCGTAGCCGTCGATGACGTGACTTTTTCCCTCCAGCCAGGCGAAATTGTCGGGTTCCTCGGCCCCAACGGCGCGGGCAAGACGACGACCATCAAGATGTTGACGGGCCTTCTGGGGCCGTCGGCCGGCTCGGCCCGCGTAGCCGGCCACGACATCGTCACCGAGCCGCTGGAGGCTAAGGCGCGCATCGGGTATGTGCCCGATACGCCCAATCTCTATGGCAAGCTGAAGGCCAGCGAGTATCTGCGCTTCGTCGGCCAGCTCTATAAGGTGCCACCTGCGCGGGTTGAGGAGCGTATGCGGCCGATGCTGGATATGTTTGATCTGACCGATGTGGCCGGCAACTACCTTGATACTTTCAGCCACGGCATGCAGCAGAAAGTGGCCATCACTGGCGCGTTCCTCCACGATCCGCAGATCGTCTTCATGGACGAGCCGACGGTCGGCCTAGACCCGCGCTCGGCCCGGCTGATTAAGGACCTGATGATCCGCAACCGCGACCGCGGCCGGACGATCTTTTTCTCCACCCACATTTTGGAGATCGCCCAGACGATGTGCGATCGGGTGATTATCATCAATAAGGGGCGCATCGTGGCCGATGCCCGCGTGGACGACTTGCGAGCCATGCGCGGCGAGCAGACGTTGGAGGACATCTTCCTGGAGCTGACCGGCGGCATGGACGTGGACGACATGGTCAAGGAGTTGGGCGATGTGGCCTGATGTCCTGTTGCTCATGCAACTTTATTGGCGGCTTGACCGGCGCGACGTGACCCGTGTACGCGGCTGGCGGCGGGTGGGTATGATCGTCGGCCTGATCGCCTTTGTGTTCATCGGCGCGTTCTCGGCCGCGGCCGGCTATGGCCTGTCGTTTCTGACCCGGCCGGAGTCGCCGGTGCAGCTCGCTCCAGGCACTGTCCCCGGTATATTGCTGACACTGGTCCTTTTCGGTGTGCTTTTTACCGGTCTGAACCAGGCCATGCGTGCCCTGTTTCTCAGCGGCGACTTGGACCAATTGGTGGTCGCCCCGATTCAGACGCGGGCGATCATGATCGCCAAGCTGCTCAGCCGCTTGCCAGGCAACATCGCCCTGCTGTTGATCATGGCCGTACCGGCCTTTGTCGCCTATGGCATCGGCGTTGGCGCGGGCGTCATCTATTATTTGTTGGGGCTGCTGCTATTGCTGCTGGCGCCGTTGTTTGGGCTGGCCATTGGTACGCTGATTTCAATGCTGCTAGTGCGCTGGCTGCCCGTCAACCGGCTCAACGAGATGCTGACGGCGACCTACGCCCTGCTGGGCATCTTCATTGCCATTTTGGCCCAGTTGCCGCGCTTCTTTTTCGTCAACGAGGAAACGTCAATCCAGACGCTGGAAGCGGCCGGCGAAATGATCACCCGCGTGCAAAGTTTGCCTTTGCCGACGCTTCTGGCCGGGCGCGGGCTGATGGCTATCGACGCGTTCCAGTTCGATGGGCCGGGGCTGCTGGGCGTGTTGGCCTATCTGCTGCTAACGCTGGGCTTCTTCCTGGCGGTGGTGTTCGGTGGCGAGCGCATGTATTTATCCGGCTGGCTTAAGGCCCAAAGCGCGGGCAGCAAGCGGCGCGGGCTGGAAGAGCGCGACAATGTCTTTGGCGGCCGTTCGCTGGCCGTGGCCCTCGGTATCAAGGACTGGCTGTTGCGCGTCCGCGACCCACGGCAGTTGGTCACCCTGCTGGGTGGTAGCTTTATCGCCATCTTTGTCAGCGCGCTGGCGCTTTTCAATAGCAATGGCGGCCAGGGTAGCCTGTTGGATTTCTCCGTATCGGGCGAGTTACAAGCCCCTGGGGGTTGGGCGGCGCTGACAGCGGCATTCCAGCCTGGAGTCATCATGTCGGCGTGGAGCCTCTTCGCCGCCTATGTGATGCTCTCGACCCCGGCCCAGGGCGCGCTGCCGCTAGAGCGACAGTCTTTCTCGCTGCTAAAGGCCGCGCCCTTGCGCCCGGCCGAGGTCTGGCGGGCCAAGACGTGGAGCGTCGCGCTTCCGGCAGGCGTCGTCTTTGGGCTTATTCTGACCGTGGCTCGCTTCGTCTTTCCATTCAGTCTCGTCTGGATGCCCTATGCGCTGATCGTCGGCGTCCTGATGACAATAGCCCTGGTCATGCTCAGCGTGTCTGTCGGCTTTCGCTTTGCCAACCTCGACTGGAAAGACCCACGGCGGATGACCACCAGCGGTGGCGGGTGGGTGGGGCTATTGCTGACCCTGGTCTATGGCGTGCCGGCCATCATCGTCGCCGTCGCGCCATTTGCCCTGGCACAACTTTGGCCCCAGTGGGGTGTGCTGCTGGGACTCGCCGGGATAACGGTTCTGGCGCTGGGTACCTGGTTCTGGGCGCGGCAAATGGCCCGCTGGGCCGAGCGCTCCTGGGAGCTGCTGCCCGCCTAAGGGGATAGGGACTGGATTTTGAGAGTCAGGGAAGAACGATATCTTTCCGCACCCAGAACCTAACCCCTATCCCCTAGCAAGAGCGGCCGGTCGCGCATGACATGCTCGACTAGCACCGCCAGCAGATCGCGCCGCTTGCAAAAGAGCACCAGTTCGCGCGCTTTGGCTGCCTGGCCTTCGCCGGGCAGGTCTTCGTAATCGATCTCCAGCTCAAAGCACAGGTCTTGCAGTTCGGACAGGCTATAGCCCTTGTCCAGCGCGTCGCGGAGCGTCTTCAGGTTCACTTCGGCCGGGGCCAGAGGCTGGCTGTTGACTGTCAACGCCACGGCCCCACGCGGCGCGGCCACCGTCTGACCGCCATCGTTGCCGCCGGCCGCTTCTGTTCGCAGGCGCGCCGAGCCAATCCAGTCCATCTCCTGATAGACCGTCACGATGATGCTCAACGGCCCGGCGTGGCGCGGCGTCAGTTGGAAGTAGACCGTCGGCCCATCCTGGCCAGGCAAGACGCGCACCGGCCGCGTGTCGCCGCCGAGGATGTCGCATTCGGGCGCGGCAATCTGGATGCGCATGGCCAGAAAGGCCGCTCCAGATGGCAAGATCGCGGCGAACGAGGCGCTTTCCTGCAACGATAGATCGGCAATGTCCAGCGCGGGCGACGCCAGTTGTCTGACAGACGCGGCCAGATCGAAGGGGATACCGACGGTCACCTGTGGCGGCGCGGCCGTATCGAGTCGAAGCGTCAGGACAGGGCTGGGCACGCCCGGCGCGGGCGGAATGGGCGCGGGCTGAACGGGTAGTGGGGGCGCAGGTAGAGGCTCCGCGCCCGTGCCGGAGAGGAGGTCTTCCAGTCCACCGGGGATCTCCCCGACGGCGCTATCAGGCAGGCTTTCGGGTTTGGCGCTCTCCGGCGGCTCTGCCTGTGCCCCGCTTTGGCCGCGCCGCCACGAGAAGAGAATTGTGTAGCCGTCGGCAGCCAGGATGTCGCCCGCAGCGACACGGCTCAAGCCCTGGTAAGCGAGCGCTTGCACCAGTCTGGCCATGTCCGCGTAGAGTGCCTCGGCTGCCGGTGGGTGCTGCTGGCTATAAAGCGGGGTGACCGCCAGGGCCTGCTGCGTCATGTCCAGATGCGCATTGAGACGAGCCACCTCGGCCGACGCGGCGCTCCAGGCGGCCAGTGCTGTGCCCAGCGCGTTCGCTTCCATTTGGCCGGCGGGCAGACCTATTTTGGTCAGGACAGCGGCGATAGCGGTGATACCGGCGGCGGCATCTTCGCCATAGCGATTGAGCGCCGTCGCCGTTTCCGGGTCGCGGCCGAACTGCGTCAGGACTGGTAATAGGTCGAAGTCAGAGGGCAGGGCCGCGCTCAGGCAGGCAACAAAGGCAACAACTCCCGGCGCAAGTGAGGCGGCCAACTGCTGCTCATAGGGCGCGAAGTCATATCCGCCTAAAGCAGTCAGGTCGGCGCGTCTGGCGTAGTCGGCAACCAGTGTATGGGATAGGTCAACAGCAAGATTCCACAGCGCCGGGGCATCCAGCTCGGTCATGGGCCACTCCGCGCCGCCGGCGACAGGAGGCCGGCGTGCTGAGCGCCAGTATAAACCAAACGCGCGTCTCTACGCCAGATTTGTGCCCGCGCTTACTGCTTCGTCAGGCGTAGACCGGTCAGCGCCGCGCCGCAGACGGCTCCGCCCGCGCTTAGAAGTCCCTGAAACGCGAAGGGGCCGGCCACAAAGCCCTCCGCCCAGCCGTTCGGCACAAGACCGCTTAACAGAACCAGGGCCAATACCAGGCCGCCGACCAACCCGTAGAGTGACCCCATAAGCACGATGAGTGGCTGCGAGACTGTGGGTCGCATGGCGACCCGGCTATCGGTAGTTTCCCGCTTCATCCCAAAGCACCTCCTCATGGCCAGGCGCGCCTGGCCAACGTGACGGCACGGCCAATGTGCCGCTCCTGATTACCGCCGTGACCGGGCCATTAGCCCGCCAATGAACAGACCGACCACTGCGCCGATGATCTGCAAACTCAGGCCGAGACCGCCGAAGGCCGACGAGCCTTCGGGCATGTAGGCAGCCGCCAGAGAGGCAACGGCCGTGCCCAGTATTAAGCCCAGGACCGCGCCCAGAATCGGGGCGATCCAGCGATGCGTGCGCGTCGGGGCGGTGGTAGTGGTGGGGGTTGGTAATCGACTGCGTTCGTCTGTACGAGCCATAGCACTTCCTCCGGTGGTGACCATATCTGCTCTCGCGTTCACCGTAAATACAGGATAATAGACGCATGGAGCGCCGGCTATATACCGGGGTATAATCCACGGATATAGACGGCGATAGATTCCGCAGGCTCGGCGGGCCAGGGCCGTCGGCCGCGGTCGAGACGGGTCGGAGGATGGCGATGACAAGACAATCGCGGTCGATTTGGTGGAACGGGCGCATGGTTGTGCTGGCGGTCGTCCTGGTGGGAACGCTCGTTGTGCTCGGAGCTACCGGCAGCGTCCAGGGGCAGGGGCCGACGCGCCTGGTGCCCATCGGCGCAGGCTATGAGGCCGACACGCTGGAATTATTCGCTGCGCAGGCGGCCGCCCATGACAGCGATGGCGTCGTGACGATTCGGGTGTTGCCCATTACCTATCACGTGCGGCCGGACGCCATCCTGCCCCCTATTCGCCGTGAGAACCTGGAGTTGGCAGGCGAGCGCGCCGAACAGATTCGCGAGGCTTGCCAGGCGGTTGCCGCCGCCGGGCAGACATGTGCCGCCACCGTCGTTGATATCCAGATTCGACCCGACGCGCTGGCCCCTGAGCGCGTAGCTCAACTCGGCCCGGAGGTCGATGGCTTCTACATTCTCGGCGGCGACCAGACGGTAGGGATGCAGGTGGTGGCCAACACGCCGACCGAGGCCGCGCTGGCGGCTGGGTTTGCCGCGGGCGCGGCCGTCGGCGGCAATAGCGCCGGCGCGGCGGTCATCTCTCGCTACATGATCGGCGGCTACGCCGGCGACAACTCCGCCTGGGATGGTCTGCATCAGGGCGCGCTCGATCTGTGGTACGGTCCGGACAGCAGCGAGCGGCGCGGGCTGATATTCGGGCTGCCGGAGGCCGTCATCGACCAGCATGTGCTAGAGCGCGGCCGGACGGCCAGGCTTTTGCAAGCGATGGTAGCCAAGCCGGACGACAAGCTCGCCGTGGGCTTCGACTGGGGCACGGCGGGAGTCATCGACGAAAGCCTGCTGGTCCACGACATCACCGGTTGGTACGCGGCCATCGCCCTCGACGGCGAGACCTATGGCGCGGCGGCCGATGCCAGCTACGTGGGCGACGACCCGGCCATTCTGGCGATCCACGACGTGGCCTATCACGTTCTGCCGCCCGGCCCCTACGGCTATGACCTGACGGCGCTTTTGCCGCTGGTCGACGGCGTGGCCCAGCCGGCGCCCGACATCAGCGGCCGGAACTTCGACGTTTTACTGCCAGAGGAGGGGGCCGGCGCGCTGTTTGTCTCCGGCGACCTGAGCGCGGCGACCCGTGGCGCGGTGATGACCGAATTCGTGGCCGCGGCCAACGCCGCCGGCGGGCCGACCATTGTCCTTTCGGCCGGGCCGCGCCAACGCGCCGCCGAGGGCTGGGGGCGCTTCTGGCGCAACCGGCTGCGCAATATGGGTCTGGCTGAACGCCCCACCATCATCACTCTGACGCCGGCGACCAACCAGACGGCGCTGGCGGCGCGCCTGGCCGGCGCTGGCGCGATCTTTTTCACCGGCAACGACGCCGTGCTCATGGCCGACCTCGTTGCGGCCATGCGCGCGGCCGGGACGGACACGGCATTGCGCGACTGGTGGCTGGGCGGCGGCGTGTTTCTGGCCGATCGCGCCGCCGCCGCCGCCGTGGGCACGGCCATGAGCGCCGAACCAACCCCGACCGGTGGCAATGTCGAGTACCAGTCCAGCGATAGCTTCCTGGCCGACTACATTCATATCCGGCCCGGGTTGGGGCTGTTGCCGGCGGTCGTCGAGCCGCGGCCGCTCTATGATTATCTCTATGGGCGCATGGTCAGCCACGTCATGGCCGCGCCCGGCACGGTCGTCGTTGGCGTTGAGCGCGGCGCGGCCCTGCGGGTGACGCCGGCCGAGGCGGCGATGATTGGCGACGAGGCCGCCCTCGTGCTCGACAGCCGCTATGCCGCCACTCTGGCCGTGGGCGACAATGACGCCTTCGCGGCCACATGGTTGCTGCTGGACACGTTCCCACCAGGAACGACGCTCGCGGCGCGATGACTGGCGGCCTTATCGCTCTTCTTCGACTGGCCCGCCCCCTGTTTCTGGTGGGCGGGTTTGTCTTCTATGGGCTGGGCGTGGCCATTGCCCGCTATGAGGGCGTGGCCCTCCACCTCCCCGCGCTGCTCTGGGGCCAGTTGGCCGTGACGGCCGCCCAGCTCATGACCCATTTCGCCAACGACTACTTCGACCTGGCCGCCGACCGGGCCAACTCCACACCGACGCGCTGGTCGGGCGGCAGCCGGGTATTGGCCGAGGGGCTGTTGCCCCCACAGGTGGGGCTGTGGGCCGCGCTGGTGTGTGGCGGCGCGGCGCTGGCGGCCATTGGCGCAGTCTGGGCCGTGCGCATGAGCGCCGCGGCCGCGGTCCTCTTGCTCCTGGCGACGGCGCTGGCCTGGTTCTACAGCGCCCCGCCGGCGCGGCTTCACTCGCGCGGCCTGGGCGAGTGGACGGTAGCTGCCATCGTGCCCGTGTTGACCCCGCTGGTCGGCTATACCGTTCAGCGTGGCGTGCCTGGCCCTCTGCCGTTGCTGGCGGCCGTGCCGCCGGCCTGCTTCCAGGTGGCGATGATCATGGTCATCAACTTTCCCGACGCCGCGGGCGACCGGCAAGTGGGCAAGCGGACGCTGGTGCTGCGGTTGGGCGGCGAACGCGCGGCGCGGCTGCACCCGGCCCTGCTGGCGCTGGGCTACCTGTCGCTGCCGCTGTTAGTTTGGGCCGGGCTACCACCCCTTGTTGCCGTTGCCGTCCTGCTACCGCTGCCGCTGGCAATCTGGTTAGCCTGGCAGATGTCCCATGACGCATGGCGCGACCCGACGGCCTGGAACGCGCTGGGCTTCTGGAGCATCGGTCTGCTCATGGCCACGGCCGGTCTGGAACTGCTGGCCTTCCTTGTGGCTGGCAGGGGCATGCCGTGGCTACCCTTTGGCTGAGCGCGCGCGGAGCTACCGCAGGCGCGTCGTGCGAGTGACGTAGATGAGTTGCCCCTCCGGCGCGTTGCAGAGCAAGACCGAGGTGTCGCGCACCAACCACAACCACTCGGCCGGCCCTTCCAGAAGAATGCAGCGCTCCATGGCCCGCGACTCCGCGCCCAGACCAAAAGTGACCGAATACCAGTTGTCGACCTCGTTGAAGCTGTCGGTGGTAAAATAGCTGTTGTCCCAACGAAACTGGCGGGGCAAGCCGCTATAGTTGCTGTGACTGGTGATCGGCGTGGCCCCGGGGTAGCGGCCCAGATCGCGGTCGCGGCGGATAGCGAGCGCCAGCGTCACTGCCAGCGCGAACAGCAGCAGCACGGCCACCAGCGCGCACCCGGTCAGGAGTCGCCCGTTCTGCTCAGCGGTGGTTTTCATATGGCATTGCGACCGATCATCATCACAGATATCTTGCTCGCCCCGGCCGCCCCTCCTCAGGGTGGGGCGGGGCCGCTCTCGCTAGGCCTGCGTCTCGACACAGGCGTCGTGCATTGGGGCGATGTGGTTCTGCCCGACGGCCCGGCGCGGCCGGCGGCGGTGTCGGCCGTATACGCGCTGAGAGACCCTATCACAATGGCCCTGTCCGGACAATCGGTGGGCGGCCTCGAGGACGTGACCCTGCGCGTGCGTGCCGCCATTGGCGAAGCGCGCACCGCTGGCGACGCTGTGATCGGCGCGGCGCAGTGGGCATACCTCGACGCCATCCACGCCCGGCCCGATGCGGTTGAGCAATTGCGCCAGGAGTATGGGTTGGCCGCGGGCGACGCTGTGCCGGTCTGCTACACCGAAATCAGCGACTACGCTGCCACAGCCGAGCGCATCGATCACCTGCTGGCCTTGCGGCCGGCGGCCATCGGCTATCGCCTCACCGGCGCGAGCGACCTGGTGGCCGAGGCCATTGGCGAGAAGGCCGAGCACTTGCAACGTTTCGTGCGCGAGTTGGGGCGGCGCGTTGCCATGCTGGCCCCCGGCGAGGACTATGCGCCGGCAGTCTACCTCGGACTCAACGGCGCGTTGGGACAGTTGGCCGGTGATCCCGTGCGCCACATTGGCAAGGTGCTTGGCCATGTCGTTGGGCTGCAAGTGGCTACCGGAGAGCGGCAACTTTTTCTTGAGGAGCCATTCCGTCTTGAAGAAACCCTCGCCCAGGCTGCCAACTTACACCGGCTGAAGGACTTTATCCGCCGTACGCCCGACTCGTTGCAGAGAGCCAAACCCACTCAAGTGGTTGCTCCCTGCCCGCTTGCCGCCGACGCGGTTCAGGTCTACGCCGACACGGACGCGGTGCATGGTCTGGTCGCCAACAGCGACGCCGGCGACCTGCACGCTCTGATCAGCGGTCTGACGCGCGCGCAGACGGCCGGGCTGGATACTTACTGGCGGCTGCCGGCCGGGACCACGCCCCGGCGGGCGGCGTC
>DAOSMQ010000006.1:0-1380 GCA_035372725.1 Promineifilum sp. (SeqCode) | reverse complement strand
ACGAGCCGGTGGTCATTACACAGCGTGGTCGTGCGTCGGCCGTGCTCGTCAGCGGCGACCAGGGCGACGGGGAGCCGGCGCTGGTGACCAGCCTGTTGGCCGAGGCCAAAGCGCTGCGGCAGCCGTGAATTTCGTGTAGCAGAACGTGCTACGTGTAACAGGGTGGGTTGCCACAGGGCAGGGTGGGGCTTAGTCGTCGTCGAGCATCGACAACAGCCGCTCATCCGTCACCAACGGCCCGTTGACGTCGCTCAGGGCTTCCTTCGGTGGCACGTCCAGATTGTCCAACCACTCGGTGACGACCTGCACGCCCAGAACAGGGGCATAGATATTGCGCGTCGTGGTGACGTCGGCGTGCCCCAGGAACTCTTGCACGACCTCCAACGGCATCCCCGCGCGCAGGAGTTGGGTGGCGCGGTAGTGACGGAAGTCGTGGGCCGACAGGCTTTCGTGCAGGTGCAACGCATGAACGGCGCGCTTAACCACCTTATGGACAGACGTGATGCTCAGCCGCGCGCTGGTGGAGTTGCGGCTGTGGGAGACGAACAGCGCCGAATTGCCGTCGGTGCGCTCGGCCAGGTAGGCGACGACAGCCTGGCGGGCGTATTCGCGAATGTGGAGCGTGCGGCCCTTGTTGCCCTTGCCGACGATGGTGGCGTAGGCGGCGCGGCCGTGGCCGACGTTGGCGCGGTTCAGCGAGACGACCTCGGAGATGCGCGCGGCCGTCGAATAGAGCATCTTGACGATAGCCCGGTCGCGCAGCAGCGACAGACGGCGATTGTAGACGTCGTTCTGTGGGGGTAGGGGCAATCCGTCATAGTAGGCCACAATGCGCGGGATGTCCTGCCGGGCGATGTCGAGGTCGATGACCGCCTCGGCCTGGTTGCGCTCGATCTGCCGTCGCGCCATCTGGCGTTGTAGCTTGCCCAGTTGGACGGTGTCGGGCAGACGGTCATAGCCGTCGAGAAAGTTGAGATAGCCGGCCACGGCGGCCATATAGGTCGTCACCGTGGCCCGCGAACGATTGGCCAGCAGCCAGTTGCGATATTCCAGGATGACGTCCGTCGTCAGATGGTCAGGCCTGAGCGGCCACGCATCGCTTTTGGCGTAGCCAGCGCGGCGGAAATGCTGCAACCAGTCGGCGAAGAGGCGCAGGCCGCTGCGGTAGGTGGTCTCGGTCTTCAGGCTTTGCGCGCCGGCCTCACGCAGGAAGGCTTCCTCGTCCAGCCAGATAGGCCCTTTGGGCACCGGCCGCTCGGAGATGGGCAGGAGGGTATTGGTTCGGGTCATCGATAGTTATCCATTTGCGGCCGGGGTGGCCGGGGCAGAGCGTTTATTGTCTCGCCAACGGTGATGTGACTCCACATAGTATAACTAAGG
>DAOSMQ010000005.1:0-19747 GCA_035372725.1 Promineifilum sp. (SeqCode) | reverse complement strand
CCACGGCGACGCGATGCCCGGCCGCGCGCCCTGGAAGACGGCCTCGACAAAGCGCTCCTCGTCCAGAATGGCGGCGCGCAGGAGTGCCTGGGGATCGCTGTCGGTCATGGCTGGCTATGGGGCTGCGCCGGGGAGCTATTCGCCCCACTCCAGTTCTTGATCGCCGATGAAGACAGTGTCGCCTACCCGGACGCCCGCCTCGGTCAACGCGGCGGTGATGCCCAGGCGCTCCAGCATCGTTTGAAAGCGCATCAGTGAATCGTCGAACTCGAAGTAGGTCATGGCGGCGACGCGCTCGATCTCTTTGCCGCTGACGCGCCAGACGCGGCCGTCCTCACGCGTGATCGTGAAGGCGCGCTCTTCGACTCGCGGACGAATGACGATCGGCGCGCCCTCGGCCGGTGTGGTCGCGGCCGTGGTCGCGGTCACCGGCGCGGCCGCCAACAGGCGCTTGACCTCGTAGAGCATCGGCCGGATGCCCTCGCCGGTCACCGCCGAGATAGCCATGAAGGGGTGACCGGCGGCGCTGATGGCCTCGCGCACCAGCGGCTCCAGCGCCTGCACGTCGGGCAAATCGATCTTGTTGAGAACGACCACTTGCGGCTTGTTGGCCAGATCGGGATTGTAGAGGGCCAGCTCGTCGTTGATCATGGCGTAGTCTTGTAGTGGGTCGGTGGCCATGCCGTCCAGCAAGTGGATAAGCACGCGCGTGCGCTCGATGTGGCGCAGGAAGTCGTGACCCAGCCCCACGCCGGCCGACGCGCCTTCGATCAGCCCTGGAATGTCGGCCAGCACCATCGTCTCGTAGTCGTCGAGAGCGACGACGCCGAGGTTGGGCTGTAGAGTGGTAAAGGGGTAGTCGCCGATCTTCGGCCGCGCGGCGCTGACAACGGACAGCAGCGTCGATTTGCCCGCGTTGGGCACGCCGACGATGCCGATGTCGGCAATGAGCTTTAGTTCCAGCCGCAGCCACAACTCCTCGCCCGGCTCGCCGCGCTCGGCCACGCGCGGGGCCTGGTCGCGGCTGTTGGCGAAGTGGATATTGCCCCGTCCGCCCCGGCCGCCGGCCAGCAGCACAACTTCCTGCCCGACCGTGGTCAGGTCGGCCAGGGTGTCGCCCGTCTCCGCGTTGCGGATGATCGTACCCGCGGGCACTTCGATGCGCAGGTCTTGGCCGTTGGCCCCGGTCATACGTTGCACCGTGCCGTGGACGCCGTTGCCGGCACGGTGGTGCTTCTGGTGCTGCAGGTGGATCAGGCTATTGAGGTGGTTGGTGGCCACAAAGACAATATCGCCGCCGCGGCCGCCGTCGCCGCCGTCTGGCCCACCCAGCCGCACGTATTTCTCGCGGCGGAAACTGATCATGCCGTCGCCGCCGTCGCCGCTGCGGACGTGGATTTTGGCCTCATCGTAAAACATAGGCTATCCGGTGCTTATTGTTCGTTACTGGCGCTGTTGAGCAACTGCTGTAGCGCCGCCAGACGCGGATCGATTGCTGCCTCGGCGCAGCCACAATCGCCCTCGTTGAGGTTCGCGCCGCACTCCTGGCACAAGCCCAGGCAGTCGGGCCGGCACAACACCTTGATTGGCAGGCTTAGCAGGCTCAATTCACGCACCAGCGGGGCGAGATCGATCATGCCATCCTCGCCAACGCGGTTCTCGCCCGGCGGCGCGCTCTGGGGCGGGTGGAAGAATAGTTCATCGAGGCTGAAGTCCAGAGGGACGACTGTTTCCTCCAGACAACGGATACATTCCAGGACGGCAGCGCTCTCCAGTTGCCCCTGAATGTAGATGCCTTCGGTGGTTCGGGTGGCGGTGATGACGCCCTTGAGGGGGGTTAGCGTCAGATCATCGCTCAGCTTGATGCTGGGATAATCCAGTTCGATACGACGGATCGTCCCGAAGTCGGCCTCCAGCAGGAAACCGAAATTGAAGCGCAAACGGGACATCTTCATGGTAAACCTTCCGACTTGGTACGGGATAGAATGGGAGTATACCACACCCGCGCCTGGCTGGCGCGGGTTATACCGGAGGGTGTTAGCAGTGATTAACCTACCACCAAGACCGCCGCGGCTCCTGGTCGCCTCGCACAACCGGGGCAAAGTCGCCGAATACGCCGAGCTACTGGGCGACCTGCGCGTGGGCTGGCTGACGCTGGACGAGGCCGGCGTGACCGAGGACGTGCCCGAAACGGAGGACACCTTTCGCGGCAACGCCACGCTGAAGGCCACGGCCTACGCCCGGCAGACCGGCTTGCTGACCCTGGCCGATGACTCCGGGCTGGAAGTGGACGCGCTGGGGGGACAGCCAGGCGTGTGGTCGGCGCGCTATGGCCAGCCGGGCTTCTCCGCGGTCGATCGCTACCGGCTGTTGCTGCGTAACCTGGCCGGCGTGCCCTGGGAGCAGCGCGCCGCCCGCTTCCACTGTGTCATCGCCCTGGCCGCGCCGGACGGCGAAATCCTGGGCACGGCCGACGGCGTCTGCGAAGGGCTGATCACTTTCGAGCCGGCCGGCGAAGGCGGCTTCGGCTATGACCCGGTCTTTCTGCTGCCTGAGCGTGGGCTGACGATGGCCCAGCTGCCGGCGGCCGAAAAGAACCGCCTTAGTCACCGCGCCCGGGCCACGGCGGCCATCGCCCCGCTACTGCGGCGCGCGCTGGCCGGGGAGTGAGCCGGCTATCTCGGCCAGGAAGGCGGCCATTAGCGCGGCGACCTCGTCGGGCCGCTCCAGCATACTGAAGTGGCCCGCGCCCTCCAGCCGCGCCAGCCGGCCGCGGGGCAGGCCGCCGGCCAGCGCTTCGGCCGCGCGCGCCGGCACGAGCCGGTCGGCGGAGCCGGCAATGACCCATGCAGGCAAGTCGATACCGGCCAGTTGCGCCCGCGCGTCGAAGCGGTGGCAGGCCAGGAAGTCGCCATAGGTAGTCATCGCCCCGACGCTCAGGATGGCCGCGCGCACCTTGCGCCGCAGTTCGGCCGTGGGAACGGCCAGGCCGTTGTCGGCGAAGCCGTACTCGACGATGAAATCGGCCGCGGCCTCGAAGTCGGCCAGGCTGCCGCCCAGCAGGGCCTCGTTGGCGCGCAGCCGCCCCGCCGCGCCCAGCAGCGCCAGCCCGCGCAACGCCGCCGGCGGCTCCAGGGCGATGGTCAGGGCAATAGCCGCGCCCATCGAGTGGCCGGCGATGACCACATCGGGTAAGGCGAGTGCGTGGACAAAGGCCGCGACCGATGCGGCGTAGTGGGCAATGGTGCGGCGGCCGGGTGGGTCGGAGCGGCCGTGGCCGGGCAGGTCGAGGGCCAGCACGCGCGCCCCGGCCAGCTGCCGCAGCGGGCCAGGCCAGACCAGGTGTGAGCCGGCCGCGCCATGCAACAGAAGCAGGGCCAGGCCGTCGGCCTGGCCCTGGTCGCTATAGAAGAGCCGGCTGCCATTGGCGTTCAGGTAGGGCATGCCGCCATTGTAGCCCATGCCGGCGACAACGACAGTGCCAAGTGCAGGGCTATTCCAAAGTCGTCTAGCGACCATTGACCTGACAGGTGAGCGGCCAGTCGTTCTCTGGTGCAAGTACGATTCGTGGCCGCTCACCTGTCAGGTCGGCGCGCCTGGGGTGACCTTGGCAATGCCCTGGTGCCAAGTGGCCTGCGCCGCGCCGATTGGTACAATGGGCCGCAAGCCGGGAAAACGCCGCCCGGCCGGAACCCAACCATGAGCAAATTCATCATCGAAGGAGGGCAGCCGCTGCACGGCACGATGACGGCCAGCGGCAACAAGAATGCCGCCCTCAAACTCCTGCCGGCCTGCCTGTTGACGGACGAGCCGGTGATTCTGCACAACATTCCCGCCATCCGCGACGTGGAGAACACCACCCTCATCCTAAGCGATCTGGGCGCTGAGGTGACGCCGCTGGGCGGCGGCAGCTGGCGCGTCCAGGCTTATAACGTGGTCAAGACGGAACTGGATGCCCGGCTGGCGGGGCGCACGCGGGCTTCGTTTGTCTTTGCCGGGCCGCTGTTGGCCCGCGCCGGACGGGTGTGTCTGCCCATCCCCGGCGGCGACGTCATCGGCGGCCGGCCGCTGGACACGCATATGCAGGCTCTGAAGGCCCTGGGCGCGACGGTCAACATGAACCGGCGCGGGACGTTTGAGATCGAAGCGCCGCAACTGCGCGGCGCGGGCTATCTGCTGCTGGCTGAGGCCAGCGTGACAGCCACCGAGAATGCCGTCATGACCGCCGTCCTCGCCCCCGGCGAGACGATTATCGACAACGCCGCCTGTGAGCCACACGTGCGCGACCTGTGCCACTTCCTCAACCAGATGGGAGCCAACATCGAGGGCATTGGCAGCAACCGCTTGCAGATTCAAGGCGTCAGGCGGCTGCACGGCACGGAATTTCGCATCGGCTCCGACTTTATGGAGGTCGGCAGCTTTATCGGCGCGGCGGCCGTGACCGGGGGTGAAGTGCGCATACGCGACGCCCAGCCGCGCAACCTCGGCATGATTCGTCTGGTCTTCGAGCGCCTGGGCGTGCGCTGGCAAGACGATGGTGAGGACATCCTTGTGCCTGGCAACCAGGAGATGGTCATCCAGGAAGGGTTGGGCGGGCGCATCCCGGAGATCAAGCCCATGCCCTGGCCCGGCTTTCCGCCCGATCTGATGAGTATCGCCGTCGTCATCGGCTCACAGGCTAACGGCTCCGTCTTGCTCCACGACTGGATGTACGAGAGTCGCTTTTTCTTTGTGGATCACCTGACGTTCATGGGCGCGCGGGTGGTGCTGTGCGACCCCCACCGTGTGCTGGTGCAGGGGCCAAGCCGGCTCTACGCCAACCCCGCCGGCGTGCCCAGCCCGGACATCCGCGCTGGCATGGCCATGGTGCTGGCGGCCCTGTGTGCCCGCGGCACGAGCATGATCCACAATATTCAGCAGGTTGATCGCGGCTATGAGCACATTGACGACAAGCTGAGGGCCTTGGGAGCGCAGATCACGCGGGTAGAAGAGTAGGGAAGGCGTGAAAACGGGCGGCCGCCTGTTGCAAAAGACAGGTCTGCCGCTATAATGAAGTATTGCATCGACGGGCCATTATGGGTTTGTCGTGACGGTCTGCCGTGCAGACGTCCCCTATGCGCTACGAATAACCGGATCGCAATGACAGGGCAACGCGCCCTTGTTTTTTTGGAGAGTGCATCATGACGAAACGTACATATCAGCCGAAGATTCGCCGCCGGATGCGTGTGCATGGCTTCCGCGAGCGCATGTCGACCAAAGGTGGTCGCGATGTGCTCCAGCGCCGTCGCCGCCGGGGTCGCCGTGTGCTGTCGGTGTCTATGAACAACCACAGCAAGCAGGTGAACTGGAACGGCACGTCGGCCACGGCCTATCGCTCCGTCAAGCGCCACGGCGGCGGCTGAGACGGCGCGCGTATTGTAATGTTCCATGCTGCCGACGTCCTTTCGACTGCGCCGCTCAGACGATATTGCGCGCGTTCGTCAACGAGGGCGGCGCTGGCAGCACCCTTTGATCGTATTGTTTATCGACGTTCAGCCGCAGGAATCGTCGTCTGTCAGTCGCTTCGCCTTTGTCGCCGGGCGCCGAATCGGCAAAGCCACGGTGCGTAATCGGGCTAAGCGAAGGTTGCGAGAGATCGTGCGTCATCATCTGGAGACACTCGAACCGGGCCACGACTGTTTGGTGGTGGCCCGCCCGGCGTCGGCCTCGGCCGACTATGAGGCGTTGGAACGAAGCGTTCTGGAGTTGCTGACGCGCGCCGGCTTGCGACGGTCTGACGATTGCGGGCGATCGCCACGGGAGTTACCGCTGTGAAACAGATCGCCTTGCTGCTCATTCGACTATACCAAAACACACTCTCTCGAGTGCTTCCGCCGAGTTGCCGGTTTACGCCTTCGTGCTCTGTGTATGGTTATCAGGCGATTGAGAAGTATGGGTTTCTGAAGGGGGGCTGGCTGGCGCTGCGGCGCCTCAGCCGTTGTCACCCGTTCAATCCCGGCGGCTATGACCCGGTACCTTGACGGAGGTGTTCATTGGACCACATGAGTCGGCCGCTCGCTCGGCCCGCACTGCGGCTGCTGCTAATCGCGGCCGCTCTCTTTCTGCTGACCGGCTGCGGTAGCCGGCTGGCCACTACCAACTGGGCCGGGCTTTCTACGGACGGACGGCTGGTCTATCTGGCGTTCGGGCCGCAAGTCCTGGCCTACGATCCGGCGGCGCAAGCACAGGCCTGGATTCACCCGGCCGCGTCTACCGGCGCGGCCTTCTTTGCGGCTCCGGCCGCGGCCGATGGTCGGGTTGTCTTCGGCGACTATGGCCACTCAGGCGGTCTCTTCTCCCCCCGCGTCACTGTGTCCGTCTATGCCCTGCAGGAGGGCGATAGCGCCGGCGCGTCCCAATTGTGGGTCAACACCAGCGACGCGCGCGACAAGATCGTCGCTCCGGCGCTGCAAGTGGGCGAGCAGGTCTTTCTGGGCACAGCCGACAACCATATTCTGGCCCTCGATGCGACGAGCGGCCGCCTGCAATGGGATTACCAGACGGGGCACGCCATCTGGGGCCAGCCTGCCTTCCGGGATGGCACGCTGTACGTGGCCTCCATGGACCACTCCGTCTACGCTCTCGATGCGGCCACGGGCGAGTTGAAGTGGAGCCAGGCGTTGGGCGGGGCGCTGCCCAGCGGCCCGACCCTGGGCGATGGCCTGCTCTACGTCTCCAGCTTCGATGGCAACGTCCATGCGCTTGACATGGCTACTGGCGAAGAGCGCTGGGCCGCGCCCAGCGCCGACAACTGGGTTTGGGGCGCGCCGGCGCTATTGGACGGCACGCTCTACTTCGGCGACATCGGTGGCACGCTCTATGCTGTGGATGCCGCCACCGGCGAGCAGAAGTGGACGCAAGAGACGCAGAACGCGATTCAGACCAGCCCGGTGGTCAGCAATGATACGCTCTACGTCGCCTCCCAGGTGGCCGCGGAGACGCCAACCGGAGCCTTGACAGCCTACAACGTCACTGACGGCACGCAGCTCTGGTCGGAACCGACGACCACGCCGCTGTACGCTACGCCGGTGGTGGTCGAGGACGCCTTGGTTGTCTCCACGCAGGACGCCAACGCCTTGCTTATCGGCTATGATCTGGCCAACGGCCAGGAACTCTGGCGCTATGCGCTGCCCCAGACGTCTAACTAGCGCGCGAGGACACCATGTGGGATACCCTGATCGTTAACCCCATGATCAACGCCCTGTTGTTGTTCTACAACTTCCTGGGGCAGAACTTCATCTTGGCGATCGCCTTCCTGACGATCCTTATCCGCATCATCACCTTGCCGCTGAACCTGAAGCAACAGCGCTCGATGATGCACACGCAGGAACTCCAGCCGGAGATCAACGCGATTCAGAAGAAGTACCGCGATAACCCGCAGAAGATGCAGGAAGAGTTCAAGCGCGTTGGCTACAATCCGGCCGATACGCTCAGCGGCTGCATCCCGACCCTGATCCAGTTCCCTATCCTGATCGGCCTCTATCGGGCCATCACCACGATTCTGGGCACGACGCCGCAAGCCCTGTTTGAGCTTGTGCCCCGCGTCTACCCGGCCATCAACCTGACGAACCTCATCCCGGTCGAGAACAAGTTCATGTGGCTCAATCTGAGCCAGCCGGACCCGATCTTCGTCCTGCCGATTGTCGTCTTTGTCAGCATGTTTATCCAACAGAAGTTGCTGACGCCGGCGCCGCCGAAGGGGCAGACGCAACAGGACAACCCCACCGCAGGCATGTCGCAATCGATGATGTACACCATGCCGCTGATGTTCGGCTTCTTCTCGCTCCAGTTCCCGGCCGGCCTGTCGATCTACTTCATTCTGGCCAACGTCATCGGTATCGTCCAGGGCCTGTACCTGCAACGGATCATGAACCGCGAGCGCGCCGAGCGCGCCGCCCGTGGCGAGACGCGCCCGTATGTCGTTGAGACAGAGAAGAGTGCCGCCAAGAGCCGCCAGTCGGCCAATGGCGCTGGCGAGAGCAAGACCAAGGTCACGAACAACTCGACGGCTCCCCGGCGGAAGAAGGGTTCCGCAAAACGGTAGGCGATATGTCACCAAGCAGTACTCATGAGATTGAATCGCGCGGCGCGAACGTGGACGCGGCCATCGACGCCGGCCTGCGCCGCCTGGGCCTGGCGCGCGACCAGGTGACCGTGACGGTTATTGACGAAGGCAGCCGCGGCCTGCTGGGCATTGGCAGTCGCGAAGCCATCGTACGCCTGTCGCCCGTGGCCGCCCCGCCCGCCCGCCCGGCCGCGGCTCCGCCGCCTGTGGCCCGCCCGGCTGCGCCCGCCCCGGCGGCCCGTCCCGAGCCGGCCAGGCGCGCCGAACCACCGGCTGCGCCCGCCCCAGCGGCCCGTCCCGAGCCGGCCAGGCGAGCCGAACCACCGGCTGCGCCCGCCCCGACGCCTTCGGCCGCGGCCGTCCCCAGCGCCGGCGAAGCCGAGGAGGTCGCTTCGGCCGACGAGTTGGCCGAGGAGCAGCAAGCGGCTGTGGCTATCCTGTCGGAATTGCTGGAGAAGATGCACGTGCCGGCCAGCGTGTCGGCGACGCAGTCGGAACCCGACGACCTCACCGGCCAGCGCGTCAACGTTATTGCCATTCATGGCGAAGACCTGACTATGCTCATCGGCCCGCGGGGCGAGACACTCGACGCGCTCCAATTCCTGGGCCGTCTGATGGTGGCCCACGAGCTTCACCGGCGGGCGAATTTCGTCGTCGATGTCGAGGGCTACCGGCAGCGGCGCGTGCTGGCGCTGACGCGGCTGGCCGAGCGTATGGCCGACAAGGCCCGCCAACGCGGCGAACCGATCAGCCTGGAGCCGATGACCGCCTATGAGCGGCGCATCATCCACATGGCCCTGCGTGACGCGCCCGACGTCTATACCGAGAGCGCCGGCGAGGGCAAGCAGCGCCGCGTGCGCATCTACCCCAAGGCGGAATAGCCGCCGGCGGCTTCACCCCCGAACGACAAAGGCCGGAGCAGATGACGCTCCGGCCTTTCGCTTTCCTGCTTCTGTCGCGTCGCCGGCTAGAGACGGACGACCTTGGCCTGGGTCACGGCATCGATCTCGGTCAGAGCGCGCAGGGCCTCTCCGGCCGGTTCGGCATCCAGGTTGATGAACGATAGGGCTTCGCCGCCAGGCTTGTTGCGGCCCAGCCGCCACTCGCCGATGTTCAACCCATAGGACGCCAGCAGCGTGCCCACCTGGCCGATGACGCCGGGCACGTCGCGGTTCTGCATGATCAGCACAACGCCCTCGGGGCGGGCCTCCAGCCGGTAGTTGTCCATCTGGGCGATGCGCGGCTCCGCGCCGCCGAAAAGGACGCCGGCCAGCAGCCGCTCGCCGTTGTCACAGACGGCCCGCGAAGCGATGAGGTTGGGGTAGTCAAGACTGTTGATGCCCACCGTCTGTGTCATGGCGATGTTGCGGTCGTGGGCCAGCACCGGCGCGTTGATGTAGTTGACGGCGACATCGGCGTCCTTCTCCAGCAGCCCCTTCAGCAGCGCCGCGCCAATGGCGCGCACCAGGCCGCCAACGACATCCCCCTGCACCTCGACTTCGATGCGGCGGATGGGCCGGTCGGCCAGGCCGGCATGCAGGCGACCGAGCGTCTCGGCCAGTTCCAGGTAGGGGCGCACGGTGGCGTAATCGCCCTCCAGTTCGAAGGGCATATTGACGGCATAGCTGTAGTCCGTGCCGCGCAGCGCGGCGACAACCTGGCCGACGATCTGGATGCCGACGTCGCGCTCGGCCTCGTGGGTACTGGCGCCCAGGTGGGGCACGTGGACGACGTTGGGCAGACCGATGAGCGGATGGTCGGCCGGCGGCGGCTCGGACGAGTAGACATCCACAGCGGCGGCCTTGATCTTGCCGCTTTGCAGCGCCGCGGCCACGGCGGCTTCGTCCAACAGCTTGCCGCGCGCGGCATTGATGAGGATGACGCCGTCCTTCATCTGGGCGATCGTCTCGGCGTTGATGAGCTTGGACGTCGACGGGTTGAGCGCGGCGTGGAGGGTGATGTAGTCGGACTTGGCCAGCAGCTCATCCATCTCCACAAGCATAACGCCCATCTCGCGCGCCGTCTCCTCCAGGGCGATAGGGTCAAAGGCCAGCACCTCCATGCCGAAGGCCTGCGCCCGCTCGGCCACGAGCTTGCCGACGCGGCCGAAGCCGACGATGCCCAACACCTTATTATAGAGCTGGACGCCGACAAACTCGCTGCGTCGCCACTCATGGGCCTTCAACGAGGCGTGGGCCTGGGGAATGTTACGGCTGACAGCCAGCATGAGGGCCATGGTCAGTTCGGCCGTCGCCATGCTGTTCGCGCCGGGCGTGTTCATGACCACGACGCCGCTCATCGTGGCCGCCTTGACATCGATGTTATCGACGCCCACACCGGCGCGGCCGACGACGCGCAGCTTCTTGGCGGCGGCCAGCACGTCGGCCGTCACCTGCGTGCCGCTACGGACGATCAGCCCGTCGTAGTCGGGGATGACGGCCAGGAGTTCTTCCTTGCTCAGCCCCGTCTTCACGTCGACGGACATGTCGTTGTGTTCTTTCAGGCGCTCCAGGGCCGCCGCGCCGAGTTTGTCGGAAACGAGTATGCGATACATAGTGTACCCCTAAGCGGTAAGGAATTCGTCCATTGCGGCGAACAGTGTTTCCAGTTCGGCCGGCTGGGTATCGCCCATGTGGGCGATGCGGAAGGTCTTGCCCTTCAGATCGCCGTAGCCGTTGGAGATGACCATGCCGCGCGTGCGTAGGAACTTGTTCAGGGCCGAGATGTCGATCTCGCGGTTGTTGCTGACGCAGGTGACCGTGGGCGACTCGTAGCCGGCGGCGGCGAAGATGTCGAAGCCCTGGTGGCGCGCCCATTGCAGCGTCTGGTGGCGCATCTGTATGTGGCGGGCGAAGCGGTTGTCCATGCCTTCGGCCAGGATGTCGTCCAGCTGGCGGTTGAGGGCGTAGAGCAGGGACACGGCCGGAGTGGCCGGCGTCTGGTTCTTGGCAATCGACTTGGCCAGGCTGATGAAGTCGAAGTAGTAGCCGCGGTCGGGCACAGTCTTGGCCTTAGCCATGGCCCGGTCGGACACAGCACAGAAGGCAATGCCCGGCGGCAGGGCGAAGGCCTTTTGGCTGGAGGCCAGCACCATGTCCAGGTCCCAGGCGTCCATTTCGATGCGCGCTCCGGCCAGGCCGCTGACGGAGTCCACCAGGATCATGATGTCGCTCCCGTTGGGCAGGGCGCGGACGGCGCGGGCGATGTCGCGGATGTTGCTGGTGACACCGGTGCTGGTCTCGTTGTGGACGACGGTCACGGCATCAAATTCGCCTGTGGCCAGCCGCTCAGCGACCTGCTCCGGCAGGATAGGTTGGCCCCAGGGCACGTCGAGCACCTCCGTCGCCTTGCCGTTCAGGCGGGCGACGTCGCTGAAGCGCTGGGCGAACGCGCCGTTGACGCAGGTCAGGACTTTCTTATTGACGAGGTTGCGCACCCCCGCTTCCCACAGGCCCGTGCCCGACGAGGCGGTGATGAGGACGGTCTGCCGGGTGAAGAAAACTTGGGCCAGCTTGGGCAAGATTTCGCCAAAGAGGTCCAGGCACTCCGGCATGCGATGGCCGACCATCCATTGCGTTTGGGCGTCAAGGATTTCGGGGCGGACCTCTGTCGGTCCAGGAATGAACAGTTTAATGTGTTGTTGGCTCCGGGTTGAGGAAGGCTGCCCGGAATCTGGATTCAAGGTGTTCATCGGTAAATGTCACAACTCCTGTATGGATCAGGTATAGGGCTTTCGTGCTCAGGGTTTGGTAGTGCATCGGCCAGCTGCGCAGGAGGCGCAGCGCGACCGGCCCGCCGGCCAATGGCAGCAGCGGGGCCAGACTGGGGCAAGTGATGTAGGCGGGCGCGGCGGCCTGCACTTTCGGCCGCGCGACCACGCCGCCGTAGCCGACAAAGAGATCGACCGCTGCGCCGGCCAGGAGATCGCTGTAGCCGTCGCCAATCAGCAGCGAGCGGCCGCGTTGCTCGCCCAGCAGTTCGCGGACGATCTGCGCCTTGCCGTCGCTGACCGTCAGCGCACCTTCCTGGTGGGCCAGGTAGCGGCGCTCGTCCCCTTTCTCCCACCAGCGGCCGGACAATTCGTTGTATGTCAGGCCCACAGCGCGAATGCGTTCGCGGGGGATGCCCAGGTAGATGCCAAACTCGATGACCGGCTCGGCCAGGCCGCCGCTGATGATATAGACCTTATGGCCCAGTCCTTGCAGGGCGGTGACGACGCGGGCGGCGTCTTCGACAATGTGGCGCTTGTAGCTGCGGCGGATGTCGAGGACTTGCTGCTGGGTCGGGCGCACGGCGCGCAGGCGCTTGTCATACACTTCGCTCAGGTCGAGCTGGCCGTCCATGGCCGCGTCGGTCAGAATTCGGACGCGCTGCCCCTTGCCGACCGATTCGGCCAGCACGTCGATGCCTTCCACAGCGGTCAGCGTGGAGTCGCAGTCGAAGAAGACGTGCTCATAGTGGGGCCAGCGCATTGGCATTATCGGTCCGGTTGGCGTGCCGGCGGCTGTCGGGACGCGGTGTCAGCGGGGCACCTGGTGTGCCGACTCGTGATTTTAGTCACTAACGCTGGTTTTTGCCAACGGATTGCGCGGACGCGCTATAATCAGGCTAAGCTGCCTGCGAGGCCATACCCATGCCCATCACTCTCGCCACCTTCAGACGCAACATCGATGCGACCATACTCGGCCGCGGGCAAAGCTATTATGACAACGGCCATGTGATCGGGCTGGATGAGCTAGACGCCAACCGTTGGCAAGCGGAAGTGGCCGGGACCTATCCCTATACCGTCACGATCCACATCGCTACTGACGGCGCACTTAGTTGGGCTTGTTCCTGCCCCTACGTTGACGGCCCTGTCTGCAAGCACGTCGTCGCCACGCTCTATGCCATCGAAAGCGCGCTCGATCCGGCCGCTCCCCAGCCGCGCAAAAGTCGCCAGACCCGCACCGATCAAGTGCGCGAAGCTATCAGCCAATTGACCCATGACCAACTGGTTGCTTTGCTCGTCGAACTGGCGAATGGGGATCGCCAGATCGCCTACATGCTGCTGGCCCGCTACAGTTCACCCACAGGCGACAAGCTGGCCGCCAAGCGCCTGGTCAAGGACGCCCTCAGCTTCGGCCGCGATCGGTACGGCCTTCTCGACTATCGCGCCACGATAGAAGCGGCGCAGTCAGTCGGCCGGCTGTTCAGCCGCGCCAACAAGTTGCGCGAGGCCGGGCAGGTCAATGAAGCCCTGCTGCTCTATCAGGCTATCCTCGAAGAGGTCGTGCCCGCGCTGCAGGAAGCCGATGATTCATCTGGGTCGCTGAGCGGTTGCGTTGAGATGGCGCTGGAGGAGCTGGAGGAGGTCGGGGCGCACTTGTCGCCCGCCGGACGCGTGGCCTTGTTTGGCTACTGCCTTAGCGATGAGATGGCCAAGGTAATGGCCGAATGGGAGTGGCGGTGGGCCTTGCTGCAACTGGCCGGCCGGCTTATGACCACCCCGTTGCAGCGGGCAGAGCTTTTCGATGCGCTAGACCGGACAGCTCTGCGCCATGACACGGATTCATGGATTCGCGAGCACGACCGCACCCAGGCAGCTGAGATCAAGTTCGCCGTTATCCAGCAGCAAGATGACGAGGCAGCCGTGCAAGCCTTTCTGGAAGCTCATAGTGAGCAAGAGGAGATGCGCATTCGGCTGGCTCATTTTTACATCGATCACGGCAACCCGGATGCGGCGCGGCAGGTGTGTCAGGTGTGGCTCGACGATCCGCCCGCTCATAAGTTGGGGCGGCGGCGCGATTTTTTGGAGATGCTCCGCCTGATAGCAGAGCGGACAGGAGACAAGGCCGACATCATGCGCCAGACCGCCGCGCTGTTCCTGGAGACCGGCGATATGACCATCTACCAGCAGCTCAAGGAGATGGTCGGGCCGGAGGATTGGCGCGTCTACAGGCCCGGCCTACTGGCGCGCATGGAGACCGAGGGCGGGCTGCGGCTCAATCGGGGCGCTGTCTATGCTGCGGAGGCGATGTGGGCGGAGCTGATGGCCGTCGTTCGCAGCCACCCTGACAAGGCAATCGTCTGGCATCAACAGTTGGCCCCGCACTACCCCAAGGAGTTGAGCGCTATCTATAAGCAATTGGCCGGGCGGACGCTGGATCAGCACATGAATCGCGCTGGCTATCAGAACGCGTGCGCCTATCTACTGCGAATGCAGGAGGTAGACCCGACCGGCGCAGCGGCGGTAGTGGCCGGTTGGCGGGCGGAGTATAAGAATCGCCGCGCCCTGCAGGATGAGTTAACCAGAGCCTTCGGCCCGCCGTTTGGGTGATTTTGGGTGATGTCGATCGGGGGGCGGAGGGTCTTAAATGGGGTGTAAATATAATTCAGCAAACCGCCTTCATCTGACGTCACCCGTGTTTTTCTCATTCCTGTTCCACCAATCGCGCCAGTCCCTCCTCTAACCCCACCCGCGCCCGCCAGCCGATGAGCGCCGCGGTGGCGGCGGCGTCGGCGGCGTGGCGGGGGGCCTCGCCAGGGCGGGAGGGCAGCGCGCCGGGCAGCGGCCGCCCGCCGCGGCCAACCAGCGCATAGAGCCGCTCCACGACCGCGCGGACGGTCGTTGTCTGCCCTGTGCCCAGTTCGGCCGTCGCTCCCGGTGGCAGGTCGCGGCCCAGCAGCGCCAGCAGCCCGGCGGCCACGTCATCGACGTGAATCCAGTCCTTCTCCTGCTGGCCCGCGGTCATGGGGAAGTCCTGGCCGGCGCGGGCGGCGCGCAGGGCGGCCGGCAGCAGCATCCCCGGCGGCTGGCCGGGGCCATAGGCCTGGAAGATCATCGCCCCGTGGATGGGCCAGGCGGCGGCGCGGGCGTACATCGCGCCGAAGGCCCACGCGGCGGCCTTGCTGGCGGCGTAGACGTTCGACGGTTCCAGCTCGGCCGAGGTGCGGGCGACGATGAGTTGCTGTATCGCCGCCGCGCCGTCGAAGCAGGCGCGCAGCAGGTTGAGCGTGCCGGCGACGTTGTGGCTGAGGGCCAGGCGCGGGTCGAGGAATGGGTCGCTGACGCCGGCTGCGGCCAGGTGGATGACCCGCTCCGGCCGGGCCTGGCGCACGGCGCGGGCGGTCAGGGGATAGTTGCGCAGGTCGCTGTAGACGACATCCAATGCCGGCCGCAACTGTCCCAGCGGCGCGGGCAGGGCCGCGCCGGCGAATTCCTCCAGCAGCAGCAGCGTCACGTCGGCCTGCTCGACCAGATGTGGCAGCAGCGCGCGGCCAACGAAGCCGGTCGCACCGGTGACGAGGACGCGCGGCCGGCTCATGGGCGCAGGTAGGCGTGGTACCAGCGCAGGGCCTCTTCCAGGCCGGCGGCAAGGCTGTACTGCGGCTCCCAGCCTACCGCCGCCAGCGCCTTCTGCGGGCTAAGATACTCGTCCTGAATCTCGTGCTTGACCTCATTCAGGATGAGCGGCTGCCAGTCGGGGTGCTCCGACAGGGCGATGATCGTCCGCACGACGTCGAGGGCGGAGACGGGGCAGCCGGAGCCGAGATTGAACGGCTCGCCGCGCACGCCTGGCTCGGTCAGCCGCTCGGCCAGCATCAGGTAGCCGCGCACGGCGTCGGCGACGTAGAGGTAGTCGCGCCGGAAGGAGCCATCGGAGCGGATGACCGGGCGCTCGTGGTGCAGGAGGCTGCGGATGGTTCCCGGAATCAGCCGGTTCCAGCTCACATCGCCGCCGCCGTAGAGGTTGGAGCAGCGCGTGACGGCGATGGCCAGGCCGAAGGTGTGGGCGAACGATTGAGCGATCAGATCGGCGCAGCTCTTGGAGACCTCGTAGGGGTGGCGGCCCTGCAGCGAGTAATCTTCGCGGTAGGGCAGGTTGAGTTGCTCGCCGTAGGCCTTTTCGCTGCTGGCGATGATGACGCCGCGCACCGTGGGTGTCTGGCGGATGGCCTCCAGTAGCAGCCACGTGCCGCGGATGTTGGTCTCGAATGTGGCTACCGGTTCGCGGTTGGCCACGCCGACGATCGTCTGTCCGGCCAGGTGAAAAACCGTGTCGATGGCGCAGTCGATGAGCGTGCGCTGGAGGAGGCTGTAATCCAGCAACTCGCCCGGCACCTGCTCGACGCGGTCGATCAGCCCACTGCGGACGAGTTGCGACTCCGGCTCGTGCTCACGGACGAGGCCAACGACTGACGCGCCGCGCTCCAGCAGCGCCGCCGTGAGCCAAGTCCCCAGGAAGCCGGTGCAGCCGGTAATGAAGACGCGTCGCCCGCGCCAGAAGTCGGCTTCGCCTGCGTCGCCGCTCAAATGGCGTCTCCCCGGCCCGTCGCGACTAGGCCCGTTTGGCCAGCGCGATCTCGGCCGCCCGCAAGGTATTTTTCATCAGCATGGCAATGGTCATCGGGCCGACGCCGCCGGGCACGGGCGTGATCGCCCCGGCGACTTCCTTGGCCGACTCGAAATCCACGTCGCCGACCAGGCGATAGCCACGCTTGGCCGTTGGGTCCTCCTTCTGGTTGATGCCCACGTCAATGACCGCCGCGCCGGGCTTGAGCATATCGCCGGTGATCATCTCGGTTTGGCCGATGGCGGCGATGACGATGTCGGCCTGGCGGATGTGGCCGGGCAGGTCGCGGGTGCGGCTGTGGCAGATGGTGACGGTGGCATCGCGCTTCTGCAAGAGCATGGCCACGGGCAGACCGACGATGTTGGAGCGGCCGACGACGACCGCATCGGCCCCACGGATGGGGATGCCGCTTTCTTCCAGCAGGACGATGCAGCCGTAGGGCGTGCAGGGGATGAACAGCGGGTCGCGGCCCTTCATGGCCAGGCGGCCGATGTTGACCGGGTGGAAGCCGTCGACGTCCTTCTCCAGGCTGATGCTGTTCAGAACGGCCTCTTCGTTGAGGTGCTTGGGCAGCGGCAGCTGCACGAGGATGCCGTTAACGTTGGGATTGGCGCTCAGTTCGGCCACCAGCTTTTCGACCTGCTGCTGGGTGGCGTCGGCCGGCAGTTCGTGGCCAAACGAGACGATGCCCAATTCCTCGCAGGTCTTGCGCTTGCTGCGCACGTAGGTGGCCGAGGCCGGGTTCTCGCCGACCAGCACGGTCGCCAGCCCCGGCGTGTAGCCGTGGTCTTCCTTCATGCGGGCGACGGCCTGGCGCACTTCCTGGCGTACCTTCTCGGCGATGGCCTTTCCGTCAATGATCGCTGCGGTCATGGTAAATCTTTCCTCAATGTGGGTGTAGTCTGGGTGGGAAACAGAAAGAGCCTCTACCTGATGTCAGAGGCTCATGGATCGGCAATCAATTGGCGGCCCGCGTTCCCCTTACTTCGGCAGCAGGTTGGTGCCCATGAACTTGTCGAGCCAGATAGCGATGGCCAGGCCAATCGTCAGCGTCGTGAAGAACATGTAGATGGGGCCATATTCGGCCGGGGTCGTGCCGATGAACATGGTGATCAGCACTGTCAGACCAAAGGCCACGCCGAAGGAGATGACTGCCAAGAGTAGACGTTTGAGCAACATGCGGGCTTGCCTCCAGTTGTGTAATCCATCACAAACCGAGGCAATTGTAGCAGATAAGACCATGCCGACAAGCAAAGCGCGGGCTGCCCAAAAACAATAGTTCGTTAGATATTTGCCTAATGTACTCTAGGTTATGTGGTATAATGGAACGACCTTAAGGGGGTTTTGCGCATCATGAGTGAACAAGCGAGTTCGGTGCGGGCGGCCGGCAGCGCCACGTGGCAGCTGCTGGGCTACCTGCGCCCCTATCGCCGCCAGGTCAGCATCGCCTACGTGGCCATGCTGTTGGGTACGGGCCTGAACTTGATCGTGCCCCGCGTCATGGCCTGGGCCATCGACTATGGCCTGGCCCAGCGGCAGGCGTCGTATCTCTTCCTTGCTGGCGGCATCATCATGGCTATCGCCGTTGTGCGCGGCGTCCTTGGCTTCGCCCAACGCTACTACGGCGAGTGGCTGACCCATCGCGTGGCCTACGATCTGCGCAACGACTTCTACAACGCGGTGCAGTACCAGCCCTTCGCCTTCCACGACCAGAGCCACACTGGCGACCTGATGAGCCGGGCCACGGGCGATATTGCCGAATCGGAGCGCTTCGCCGGCATCGGCCTGATGGACTTCCTATCGACGATGTTGCTGCTCGCCGGCGTGGTCGTCGCCATGCTGCTCCAGTCGGTGCCGCTGGCGTTGCTGGGGCTGATTCCGCTGCCCATCCTGCTGCTCACCACAACGCGCTTCGGCCTGACCATCGAGCCGATGTTCAAGCGTATTCAGGAGCAAATGGGCGTGTTGTCCAACGTCATGCAGGAGAGCCTGACCGGCATCCGCGTCGTCAAGGCCTTCGCCCGCGAGCCGCACGAGCTGGACAAGTTCGACCGCGAGAACAACGAGTGGTTCGCCCGTCGCGAGGGCGTCATCAAGAAGTGGGGCAACAACTGGCCCTTCATGACCTTCCTGATCGCCATGAGCATCTTCCTGCTGCTGCTCTTCGGCGGGCCGGCAGCGCTCGACGGCCGCATCACCGTCGGCGCGCTGTTCGCCATGATCTCCTACGTCCTGATGCTCAACACGCCCGTCCAGCGGCTCGGCTTCCTGGTCAACCTGGCGGCCACGGCCGGGGCCAGCGCCGCGCGCATCCTGGAAATTGTCGATCTGCCCGGCGAAGTCGTTGACCGGCCCGACGCCATCGAATTGGGCCGGGCGCGTGGCGATGTCCGGTTCGACCACGTCTCCTTCGGCTATCGCGACGGCCTGAACATCCTGGCCGACATCGACTTCCACGCCCGGCCAGGCGAGCGCGTCGCCCTCATCGGGCCGACGGGGTCGGGCAAGTCAACCATCACCAACCTTATCCCGCGCTTCTATGACGTCAGCAGCGGCCGCGTGCTGGTCGATTACCAGGACGTGCGCGACGTGCAACTCAGGAGCCTGCGCCGCCAGATCGGCATCGTCATGCAGGAGCCGTTCCTGTTTAGCCAGACGGTGGCCGAGAACATCGCCTATGGCCGGCCGGAGGCCAGCCGCGAGGAGATCGAGGCCGCGGCCCATGTGGCCCACGCCCACGACTTCATCCTGGAACTGCAGGACGGCTACGAGACGCGCGTCGGCGAGCGCGGCGTGACGCTGAGCGGCGGCCAGAAGCAGCGCATCGCCATCGCCCGCGCGCTGCTGGCCGACCCGCGCATCCTGATCCTCGACGACTCCACCAGCAGCGTGGACACCGAGACGGAACACCTCATCCAGTCGGCGCTGGCCGAACTGATGAAGGGGCGGACGACGTTCGTCATCGCCCAGCGCCTGCTGACGCTGAAGAACGCCGACACCATCCTCGTCCTCGATCAGGGGCGCATCGCCGAGCGCGGCACGCACCAGTCGCTGCTGGCCGAGGGCGGCCTCTACCGGCAGATCTACGACCTGCAACTGAAAGACCAGGAGGAGTTTGTCGCTCTCCAGGAGCGCATGGCCGCGGAGGCGAGGAGATAGCGACATGGCCCTCAAAGTGAATCCCGACGAACGGGCCAACGGCCACGCCGCGCCCGCCACCACCGACGTAAACATCGACGCCGAGCGCGAGGCCCGCGAGGCGCGCATTCGCCAACTGCTGCGCGACGACGACGAACTGCTGGGCAAGGCC
>DAOSMQ010000004.1:0-20447 GCA_035372725.1 Promineifilum sp. (SeqCode) | reverse complement strand
CATGGATCCGGCCGCGTCGGAGTTCTATGAGGACGGCAAGTACCATCTGAAGGTCGAGGGCAAGGCGCTGACCGGCCGCGAGATGGTCGATTTCTGGGAGTGGTGGCTCGACAAGTACCCGATTATCTCTATCGAGGACGGCCTGGCCGAGGATGACTGGGACAACTGGGCGCTGATGGTCGAGCGGTTGGGCGATCGTTTGCAGATTGTCGGCGACGACCTGCTGGTGACCAACGTCAAGCGCATTGAGCAGGCGCTGGAGCGCAAGGCAGCCAACAGCCTGCTGTGCAAAGTCAACCAGATCGGCACGCTGACCGAGGCTATCGAATCGGTCAACCTGGTGCAACGCAACGGCTGGACGGCCGTCACCTCCCACCGCAGCGGCGAGACCGAGGACGCGACCATCGCCGACCTGGCCGTGGCCCTCAACGCCGGACAGATCAAGACCGGCGCCCCGGCCCGCAGCGACCGTATTGCCAAGTACAACCAGCTTCTGCGCATTGAGGAAGACCTGGGCGATTCGGCCATCTATCCGGGCATGAAGGCGTTCTCGAACCTGCGCCGCTAAGGACGGCAACGGTGAACACGACGAGGCAGACCGGCGCGCCGCTGGTCTGCCTCGCCCGATCATTGCGGTACAGCCGCAAGGAGAAGCTATCGGATGACACACCCATGGGAACTGGCCATGCTAGACGATGATGACGATGATGACTTTCCCCCGGACATTGACCCGGATGAGGAACCGGAAGAGGACGACGACGACAAGCCGGATGACAAGCGCGACGGCTTCGGCTCGATGGAAGAGAAGCTGCTGAAGAACCGTACCATCTTGATCTATGGTGAGATCAACATGGAACTGGCCATGGACATCACCAAGCGGCTACTGATTCTCGACGCCGAGTCGCAGGATGAAATCCGCATTTTCATCAATTCGCCCGGCGGGCACGTAGAATCGGGCGACACTATCTTCGACATGATTCGCTTTGTGAAGTCGCCGGTCAAGGTAATCGGCACGGGTTGGGTGGCCAGCGCCGGGGCATTGATCTTCGCCGCGGCCGAGCGCGAGAATCGCTATAGCTTGCCCAACACGCGCTTCCTCTTGCACCAGCCAGCCGGCGGCGCCAGCGGTCAGGCGGCCGACATCGCCATCGAGGCGCAGGAGATCATCAAGATGCGCCGCCGCCTCAACGAGACCTTCGCCCGGCAGACCGGCCAGCCGATTGAGAAGGTCGAGGAAGACACCGACCGCAACTTCTGGATGTCGGCCGAGCAGGCGCGCGACTACGGTCTCGTCGGCAAGATCATCGGCACCATCGACGAACTCTAGGCCTAGCCCCTATCGGCCCCGCCAGACGGGGACGGCGCGTCGCGCCGCCCGTCTGGCGGCCATTGCTTATGAAGACACTCCTGCTGATGCGCCATGCCAAGTCGAGTTGGGACAACAACGAGTTGTCCGACTTCGACCGGCCGTTGAACAGTCGTGGCCGGCGAGACGCGCCGCGTATGGGCCAATTGCTGGCCCAGGAAGACCTGACGCCCGATCTGATCGTCACCTCAGCCGCCCGCCGCGCGGCCACCACAGCTGAACTGGTCGCCCTGGCCGCGGGCTATGGCGGCGACATTCATTACACCCGCGAACTCTACCTGGCCGATACGGATACCTATCTGGAACTGGCACGTGAGATAGCCAGTGACGTCAACCGGCTGCTGCTGGTGGGCCACAACCCGGACATGGAGGCGTTGGTGTCGCTGCTGGCCGGCCACGAGGAGCGCATGCCCACGGCCGCGCTGGCCCACTTCCGGCTGGCCATCGACCATTGGAGCGCGCTGACCGAGGAGACAGGCGGCGAACTGGTCGCCCTCTGGCGGCCCAAGGAACTCTAGCTCTCTAAATGGGCGTGCAGCCGGCTCAGACTTTTGTTGCGCGCCACCCACAATCCAACCAAACCGATTCGCAGCTCATACAGCGCCTTGCCCTCTTCGGTCACCTCGCGCATGATGTCGCGCGCCACCAGGGAGACCAACGCCTCAGTTACCTGCATCGGGTCCAACTCGATGTTGTAGGGCTGCAAGTGCTCGATGAACACCTCCGGGTGCAGCGGCTCGTTGCGGTCCATCAGGTGGGCGGCGGCAGCCAGCAAGGCCCGCTCAGCGTGGCTGGAGCGCTGCCAGAGGTAGGCAAAGTGCACCTCGCCCAGACGCAGCATCTCGTCCAGCGCCGTGTTGACGTCGGAGATGGTCACGTAGCCAGTCTTTTGCTGGTTGGCCTGCTTCACCAGTGTATAGCAGACCAGTTGCAGGAAGTAGGGGTGGCCGGCGGTGACACGCAGGATTTTGTCTAGCGCCAGATCGTCGTAGACCAGGGTGGGCGCGACCGGCTCGCAGATGAGGCGCAGCGCCGCCGGCTCCGATAAGAAGTCGATTTTGCGGTAGAGGGCGACGTTGAACAACACTGACCAGTAGTCGGCGCTCATCTCCTCCAGGCGGCGCGTGCCCACGAAGACGAAGCCCAGACCGGTGCTGTGCTGCATCAGATGCCGCATGTAGGGGAAGAACGTCCGCGGCAGAATGCCATCGGCGATCATCGACTCGAAGGCCTCGAACTCGTCGAAGACCAGCAGCAGCGTTGTGTCCTCCGGCAAGAGACGACGCGCCGTGGGCAAGAACTCGCGGTGGAAGAGCCGGGCCGGGTCCTCTTGCCAGCGCTGGCGGTCGGCCACAGGACAATCTAGCCCGCGCGCGGCCAATGCATCGGCGATGTGCCAGGCGAACTCCTGCAAGAGCGCGGGCATGCCGGCCGAGACGCCCAGGGATTGGCAGTCGATGTAAACCGGCACGATGGACGAGGGTAGGTAGTCCTCCAGGCGCAGCAGCACCGAGGTCTTGCCCGTGCGCCGCTGGCCGACGAGCATGAGAACGTTGCGTTGGCGCTGGGCGCCGGCGTTCTCGGCGATAAAGTCGAACAACTCTTCGCGGCCGAAGAATAGAGGGCTGTTCTTGCGCAGCGCCGTGCCCGGCAGATAGGGGTTGGGGATGGGCGTGAATTCGCGCACGGGCGGCAGCAGGTAGACCATGTCGCCGAAGGCAATGCTCTTGTCGCGCCGGTTGTGGTCGTCGTAGGTCAGCGACAGGCCAACACGGAAACGCGCCTCTGCCTGCGGTTCGATGAGGAAGCGCACTTGCCGCGACCGACCCGACGGCAGGAAAGGAATGATCTGTGGCTCGCCATAGACGCGATAGGCCGGATTCTCATCCAGGGTGGCCACGAGGTTCTCGGCCGCGGCCCGGCCCGTGTTGCGAATCTCCAGGGCGACGTGGGTGCGGCCGTTGGGGGCCAGCCGCTTGGTCATTAGGGCGACTTCCAGCTCGGCCCGGCCGCGCTGCTCCTCGATCTCAGCCGTTAGCAGGCCCGACCAGCGGCGGACGATGGCTCGCAGCAGCGTCCGCTCCACGCTCGCTCCCAGCCCGTCTAACTGCTCCTGAACCCCCCGCAGCCCGGCTACCGCCTGATTCAGATAGACCAGCCGGTCTTCGACCAAATCGACCCGCTCGCTGTCGCGCATATTGGTGATGATTGGTAGAAGGCCCTCGAAGACAGGCGACCACTCGCGCTTGTCCTCCAGGATGGTCAGCAGATGGATGAATTGCGGCCGCAGCAAGCCCAGCTCGGTGATAGAGGGAGCTTCCAGCAGCGCCTGGCAGGTCTTATAGATGAGCCGCCGGCGGGCCAGGTTGATCCACTGCCGGCCGACCAGGTGGATGTCGTCCAGCGTGCGGGTGATGATCGATAGGCCGGCTTGTGGCCGGTTGGGCAGCAGGAACAGGCCGTCGGCCATGTTGGCCAGATCGACGTCGTTGGCCTGCCGGGCGCGGTTGGCCAACTGTAGCAGGAAGTCAGGCGAGCCGCCGACGACGGCATAGCGGGCCTCCAGGCGCATGAGCGTCTCGGTCGGGTTCTGCCCCAGTTGCCGGTAAAAGCGGTCGGCCTGCGCGGCTGGCGTCTGCGCCCCGCGCACGGCCAGAAACAGCCCGGCCACCAACAAGACGCCGACCACACTGCCCAATAGCAGACCGACATTGCGGCCGCCCCGCTCGACGTACTCTGGCCCGACCGGCGGGGTGAGGGTGCCCGTGTAAAAGCCATCGTTGTAGACGAAGCGATAGACAATCCGCGCCGTGTTGGCCGGGAAGGTGACCGCCGGCCAGACAAGGCGACCGTTGCCCGTGGGCAGTTGCTGCTCTGTCTGAGGCAACCAGCCGCCGCTGACGGGTTCGAGCAACTCTAAACGGACATTGACGGCGTCGTTCTCTACATCGTTGACCTGTACGCCGATGGTATACTGCTCGGCCTCGGTCTCGACGCGCGGCTCTGTCAACAAGGGCGGCCGGTTCTCCTCTTCGCGGAAGAGGCGTACCAAGCCATTTTGGGTAATGGCCAACAGGTCGGGCGACTGGCTAGACGTGCGCGGCAAGAGCGCCAACTGGAAGATGCCACTGGCCAGCGGCAATTCCAGGATGCGCTGGGGCGTGTGGGTGTACAATTGCTCGTAGAGCCAGACGCCACCGTCGCGCGTGCCTACCAGAGCGGTATCGGGGCGGCCGTCCTTGTCCAGGTCGCTCCAGGCCAGGGCCTGCACCGCGGCCAGATCGCCCAGCTGCCAGGAGACGACGGGCAGGTTATCGATGATGGCCAGTTGCTGCAAGCGGTCGTCGTCGGTGGCCACGAGGAAGGCGTTGCTGTTCTCCTGAAAGGCCTCATCGGCGCTGCCGCCGAAGGTGACGGTCGTCGTCGGCCGGGCGTCTAGCTGGAACGGCCACGACCACTGGCCCATCTCGATGCCGCGGCCGTTAAGGCCATGCACGGAGCCGTCTTCAAGAAAGACGACCAGACTGACCGCCAGTTCCCGGTTGGGCGAGGCCGGCACGCTGTAGAGCGCGACGATAGGCTGATCAAAGGCGACGAACACCGTGCTGATCGGGCCGGCAGCGCTGGGCGTAAGGCTCTCGATGGTGCGCTGTCCGGCAACGAGCAGGCCGCCGGGTTCCGTGCCGACTTGATCGTGGTAGACCAGATGGCGCACACCGCCAGCCAGGTCGCTAAACCGGTGGCTCCACAGCAGGTTGCCGCCAAAGCCATAGGCAAATACTTCCCCATTGCTTGTGCCCACGACGATGCTCGACGTGTCGCTGTCGCCTTGCGAGTCTACCGTCAGGGCCGTTATCTGCGCGTCGATGGCCGCCGCCCATAGACGCTCGCCCGTTGCTTCGCGCAGTTCGAGCCAGCTGGGGCCGGCCCCCGTCGCCACGCCATCGTTCAGGGCGCGTTTGCGGCGGACAACGGCCACGCGCGGTGGTTGGCTGGGCGTGGAATGCGCGCCGGCCAGGAAGGCGATCTCCTCTCCCGGCGCGTTAAGCCAACGGATGGTGCGGTCGATGCTTAGGCTGTGCAGCCGGCCGTCGCGCGTGCCCACGATGACCTCGTCTTCGCCATCGCCATCCAGGTCAAGCACCAAGACCGCTGTCGGCGCTGCGTCCAGGGCGTAGTTCCATTCCTGCACATACTCGCTGTCGCCGATGCCCAGCCCGACGAGTTGCAGCGTAGCGAAGCGCGCCAGCAGTAGCTCATAGTAGCCGTCGTCGTTGACGTCGGTCAGGCGAGTCAGGCCGGCCAGGTCGGTGTCGGCGGGGTTGCCCAGGGTTTGCCCGTCGCCGGCCAACAGGAAGACATCGGCCAGCTCGCTGGACTCCGAGGCAGGCTCCAGGATAGCTGCAAGGGCAGGCTGGTCGGTCAGAATGCGGTCGTTGGCCGGCAAGAGCGCCAGAATGCCGCGGGCGGCGTCGCGATCGAGGTTATTGGCCCACAGCCGCCGACCCTCCTGCGAAAAGGCGATGATGGAGCCGGCGTCTGTGCCGACGGCCAGGGCCGGCTGGCTGCTCAGGTTAGCAAACGCCAGGGCAGTAATTGCCCGGTTGAGAGTGCGATACCAGATCAGCTGGCCGTTCAGGCTATAGAGGTTGAGTTGGCCGAAGTTAGTGCCTACGGCGATGGCGCTGGCGTGATTGTCGAACGGCGCTTCGGCCAGCGCGGTGATGCGCCGCGAGACGGACTGTCGCCATTGGACGACGCCGCCCTTCAGGTAGATGAGCTGGCTGAAGCGGCGCGGCGTGAATAGTCCTAGCACAATCTCTTGCGTGCCGTCACCGTCCAGATCAGAGACGATCAACTGCGGGTTAACCGCCGCCGTCGGGTCTTCCTGTCCGCTGAACTGCCACAGGAGCGCGCCGTCGGCGTCATAGGTCAGAAGCTGTCCCGATGCCAGCATGACCAGAATCTCTTCGTTGCCATCACCCTCAAAGTCGTAGGCGAAGATGCCCGCTGGAGCGATGGGCGCGTCGATGGGAACACGCCAACGCTCTTCGCCGTCACCGTCCAGCAGGATGAGGTTTTGCCCGGCGGCCGCAGCGACCGAGCGCTGTGGCAGACCGCTATCGACGGCTGCCGCGCCGATCGCGGCCACGGGGTCGGGGCTTAGGAATGACCACAGCGGTGTGCCATCGGCCGATAGGAGGGTCAGGCGGCCGTTCTCATCAAGCACAAGAATGTCATCGACGCCGTCAGCGTCGATGTCGGTCAGCATCACCGAGTCGAGCCGGTTGGAGGCGGCGAACTGCCAGTAGCCGGGCGCGCGGCCGGTGGACTGGGCAGCGGCGCGCGGCACAAGAACCACCGCGGCCGACAGGGCTGCCAGCAGCGCCAACCCGTGGAGGAGCCACAACCGAGCGCGGCGCGCTCTGTCGCCAGGGCCTCCTTGTGGGAAACGGATGCGGTTCACCAGTACGCTTGCGAGAGGGGGCCTAGTCCTCGCCCGGCGGACGCAGGGCATAGCCGACGCCGCGCTCGCTGACGATCCAGTTGCCCAGCGGATCGACGGCGCGACGCAGCCGCTTGATCAGTGTCTTAAGGCGGTCGGGGTCATCCACGAGGACATCGCCCCATACGGCCAGTTCCAGGTCTTCGCCGCGCACGACCTGGCCCGCGTTGCGGCACAGACGGACGAGGATGGCGAATTGCGACGCCGTCAGGTTCAGTTCCAGATTGTCGCCCCAGACCTGATGCCGCTGCTCGTCGATAACGAACGGCCCGGCTTGCACCAGCCCAGGCACGTTTTGCCGCCGCACGAAGCGGCGCAGGATTTCGCTGCTATAGCGATACTGGCCGTCGGCGCGCTCCAACAGACATTGCTGCTCCAGTTGGCGCAGGCTTTCCACCGGCCCGTCGGCGATGGCCAGGACGTGCTGTTCCTCGGCCGAAAGGTTCTGCCACAGGTAGCCGAGGTGCGATTCCGACTCCAGTTCGATGGGCCCGTCCAGATTCGACAGAGGGAAATCGACCGGCTGGGCCGCCGTCCGGACATCGCGGGCGGCCAGCACCTGCACGGTGTGATAGCCAGCGATGTGGAGGAAAAAGGGATGTGGCCCAACCAGCCAGAGCAGATAGCGGGTCAGCTCCTCGGAGAAGCTAACCGAAGTGCGGCTCAGCCGCTTGTCGAATAGGGCGCGCGCTTCCTCTTCGTTGAACAGGCCTAGCGGCACGGTAACGAAGATATTGAAAAAGGGTGAGCTAAGGACGGCCTCCTCGGCGGTGATGGCGAAGAGCGGGCGCTGGCTGGCGGTCAGATAGGCCAGGCCGTACTTGGTCGTCAGGCCGCGCAGGCGGGCAAAGAAGTAGGGCGTCAGGTGCAGATTGGCGGCCAGCAACTCGAATTCGTCCAGCAGCACCACGACGCTGACGCCGTGCTGATAGATCTGTTGCAAGGCGCGGTCGAGGGCGCGGTAGGTTCCCGGCTGCGTGGCCGTCTCCACAGTCAGCCCCGCGGCCGTGGCCGCCTCTAGCAGCCCGTCGAGGATCAGCTCATAGACCTCTTCCGGCGGCGACCCGGCCAGCTCTTGGCAGTCAAGCATGACGAATAGCGAGTGGGGTGGGTCAAGTTGGTAGCGGGCGCGCACGGTGGGGTGGGTCAGGTGCAACAGCAGCGAACTTTTGCCGATGCGCCGCGGCCCGATCAATGACACGCTTTGACCGTTGCGTAACAGGCCCAGGGTCTGGTTAATCTCCGCCGCGCGGCCAACGAAGTCCTCAACCCGGCGAATAGCGCCACGATGGAAAAAGGGATTGTCTGCACCCATAGTTACCCCTATTGTAATCCCGAAGACCGCCAAAGGGTAATGACGGCACAATGATACGCCGACAACGCCCATCTCGCGCCTGAGAGGAGGAGTGGTCACCTGGCCAGTTGGGTCAGCCCTTGACCGACCTCACAACGCCCCTTGTCACCATAGGGCGAGCGGCGTAAAATCCGAACATATGGACGAAGCGCTCCTGTCGCGATTGCGCAGACTTGGTGTGGTCAAGACGGCGCGGCAAATTGAGCCGCCTGCGCCGGCCAGCACCCGCCCTCGCCACCGGCCGCTGTCGCTGGAGCAGCTCTTGCCCGGCGGGCGCGTCGTCGATTCTGACGACGGCGGCTGCTTTGTCATCGACCGCGTCTTTGTCACCGACCATCGCCACGGCGGTGATGCCCTGGCCGACCTGCTGCGCAGCCGCCCGGCCGCGGCCGTACCCTACGTGCCCGACGCCCGACTGGAGGCCCTCGATTTCCGCGACTTCCTCTTTCTGGACACGGAGACGACCGGGCTGGCCGGCGCGGGCACACTGGCCTTCATGGTCGGCGTGGCTTACTTCGAGGCGCGGCCCGACGGGGGAGATGTCCTGGTCGTGCGGCAATACTTCCTGCGCGACCACGGCGACGAGCGGGCCATGCTGCGTCAACTGGATGGGCTGCTGGCTGAGCGGGCCGGGCTGATCACCTTCAACGGCCGCTCCTTCGACGTGCCCCTGCTGGATAACCGCTACCTGATGAACCGGCTGCCCAGCCGCCTGGCCCAACTGCCCCACATCGACCTGCTGTTGCCGGCGCGCCGCCTCTTCCGTGCCCGGCTCGGCTCCTGTGCGCTGGGCGCGCTCGAGCGCAACCTGCTGGGCTTGCAGCGGACGCAAGAAGATGTGCCCGGCGCGCTCATCCCGGCCCTTTACTACCAGTACCTGCGCACCGGCGAGATGGGCGCATTGGCGAGCGTGTTCTATCACAACCAGATGGACGTGCTGTCGATGGTGACGCTGGCGGCGCGCATCTTCCGCCAGCTAGATACGTCGTGTTGCGATGATCCCCTCGACCAGTTCAGCCTGGCGCGCTGGCAAGCCGACCTGGGTCTGCGCGAGCGGGCGGAGCGCACCCTGCGCGCCTCGCTCGCCGCGGAGATGCCTTTCGAGACCTACCACGAGGGGCTACAGCGGCTGGCGGCGCTGCTGAAGGCCAGCGGCCAGCGCGATGAGGCCGTTGTCGTCTGGCAGCAGATCGCCCACACCAGCACCAGCGACGTGACCGCCCACGTGGAGTTGGCCAAGCACTATGAGTGGGTGGAACGTGACGCGGCTGCGGCGCTGGCCTGGACGGAGCGCGCGCTGGCTCTCGTTGCCCGCTGGACGCCGACGCCCAACGCCCGCCTGACGCGGGCAGAATTGGCCCACCGGCGGGAGCGGCTGGCGCGAAAGTTGGGTGGACAGGATTCGCTCTAGCCGTCCCCCCGCTCGTGGGAATGCAAGAGCGCGCTGAGCGCTATTTCACTTCGTACTCGACGCCCGCCTCATCCAGCAGCCTCATTCGCTCCCACTCCGGCAAGCTGCCCTTGTTGCCGGCTTCCTTCAGGATCATGATCTGACGCATCTCCATCACCTGATCGCGCAGGATGGCGGCGCGCTCGAACTCCAATTGTTGGGCGGCCTGCTTCATCTGCTTCTCCAATTCGGCGATGATCTTGGCCAGCTCGGCTTTAGGCAGGTCGGCGGCGGTTACGTAGCCACCCTTCGACTCGGCAATCGCCGGGGTCATCTCGCCGCGGGCCATCTCGCGCTGGGCGGTCAACTCATCCGTCAAGACGTGCACGGCCTTAACGATGCTGCGCGGCTCGATGCCGTGCTCCACGTTGTAGGCGTGCTGAATGGCGCGGCGGGCGTTGGTGGTGTTGATCGCGCCTTTCATGGAGTCAGTCATCACGTCGGCGTACATGATCACCTTGCCGTCCACGTGGCGGGCGGCGCGGCCGATCGTCTGCGTCAGGGCCGTCTCCGAGCGTAGGAAGCCCTCCTTGTCGGCGTCGAGGATGGCCACCAGTGACACCTCGGGCAAGTCCAGCCCCTCGCGCAGGAGGTTGATGCCGACGACGACATCGTAGACGCCCAGCCGCAGGTCGCGCAGAATCTCCGTGCGCTCCAGCGTGGCCACCTCTGAGTGCAGGTAATGAACTTTAATGCCCAATTCCAGCAGGTAGTCGCTCAGGTCTTCGGCCATGCGCTTGGTCAACGTCGTCACCAGGGCGCGCTGGCCTCTGGCAATGCGCCGGTTGATCTCGCCAATGAGGTCGTCTACCTGTCCGCGCACCGGCCGCACCTCGACCTCCGGGTCGATGATGCCCGTCGGCCGGATGATCTGTTGCACCACCTGGGCCGAGTGATTGAACTCGTAGTCGCTCGGCGTGGCGCTGGTGAAGATGACCTGATTGAGCAGGCTCTCGAACTCCTCGAAGTTGAGCGGGCGGTTGTCCATAGCGCTGGGCAGGCGGAAGCCATAATCGACCAGGATGCTCTTGCGGCTCTGGTCGCCGCCCCACATGCCGCGTACCTGCGGAATGGTCATGTGGCTCTCGTCGATGACCATCAAATAGTCGGCCGGGAAGTAGTCTAGCAGCGTCCAGGGACGCGAGCCGGGCGGACGCTGGTCAAGGTGGCGGCTGTAGTTTTCTACGCCGGGCGTGAAACCGACCTCGCGCAACATCTCCAGGTCATACATCGTCCGCTGCTCGATGCGCTGCGCCTCCAGGAAGCGCTTCTCATTCTTGAAGTAGGCGATGCGCTCGGCCAACTCTGTCTCGATATCGGTGATGGCGTGGGACAGCTTCTCCTCGTCGGTGATGAACTCGCGCGCCGGGTAGATGGACACGCGGGTATGCTCCAGCAATACTTCGCCGGTCAGCGGGTCGAACTCGGCAATGCGCTCGATGGTGTCGCCCCAGAACTCGACCAGGTAGGCCGTCTCGGCATAGGCGGGGTAGACTTGCAGCGTATCGCCGCGCACGCGGAAGGTGCCGCGACGCAGTTCCATGTCGTTGCGGTCATAGTGGATGTCCACCAGATGGCGCAGCAGCGTGTTGCGGCGATACTGGCTGCCGCGTTCCAGGTCGATGATGACGTTGCCCCAGGCCTCCGGATTGCCGATGCCGTAGATGCACGACACCGAGGCGACGATGATGACGTCCTTGCGGCTCTTGAGCGTAGCCATCGCTTGCAGACGCAGGCGATTGATCTCCTCGTTGATCTGCGTTTCCTTTTCGATGTAGAGGTCGTGGCGGGGAACGTAGGCCTCCGGCTGGTAGTAGTCGTAGTAGCTGACGAAATAGGAGACGGCGTTGCTGGGGAAGAATTCGCGGAACTCGGAGTAGAGTTGGGCGGCCAGGGTCTTGTTGTGGGCCAGGATCAGCGTCGGCCGCTGTGTCTGCTGGATGATGTTGGCGATGGTGAATGTCTTGCCCGTGCCCGTCGCGCCGAGCAGCGTCTGGAACTTATCGCCGCGGTTCATGCCGGCAACCAGGTCGGCGATTGCTGACGGCTGGTCGCCGGTGGCGGCAAAGTCGGAAACCAATTGAAACTGGGACATGCTTCACCTCGTCGGAAGTCTGGCCAATAAGCGCCGCGCTAAGTAGAACGAAAGTTCGTATTCTACATCTTTGTGGGGCGATTTGCCAAATCGCCCTACGGTGAGATGGGGGCGATTTGCCAAATCGCCCTACGGTAAGGTTGTGGGGCGATTTGCCAAATCGCCCTACGACTGCGGCACAACCCGAATCTCGAACAACGATGGCCATAGCTTGCCAGTGACGAACAGCCGGCCGCCGGCCGCGTCATAGGCAATGCCGTTGAGGACATCGACCGGCTGGGTCAGCCCGCTTGTGTCCAGTAGCCCGGTCAGGTCGATATAGCCCAATACGTCGCCCGTCTTCGGCGAAATGCGGGCGATGAGATCGGTCAGCCAGATGTTGGCCCAGATTTCGCCGTCAACGTACTCCAGTTCGTTCAGCCGGTTGACGGGGCCGTTGTTGTCGCGCACGGTGATACGACCCGTCTCCTGGAGCGTTTCTGGGTCCCAGAAGCGAATCACCGGCGTGCCGTCGCTCATGATCAGGCGCGCGCCATCGTGGGTGATGCCCCAGCCCTCGTGGGTGTAGCTAAAGGTTTGCAGTGGCGCGAACGTGGCTCGGTCATAGACAAAGCCAGTGCCTTCCTGCCAGGTAAGCTGGTAGACGCGGTCGTTGAGGACGGCGATGCCCTCGCCGAAATACTGCGCGTCGAGCGGCAGATTGCGCAAGACCGCGCCCGTTTCCAGAGCGACCTCGCGCAGGGCGGACTCGCCCCAGCGGCCGGTGCCTTCATATAGTGTCCCGTCGAAGAAGACGAGACCTTCGGTGAAGGCGGTGGGGTCATGAGGGTAGGTGTTGATGATCTCGAATGTATAGACCGGCGGCGGCGCGGGCGTCGGCGATGGCTCCGGCGTGGGCGTCGGCGCGGGGGTGGCCGTGGCGGCGGGTGCCGCGGGCGTGGCCGAGGGGCGCGCGGCTTCAGCGACGGCGGTAACGGCCGTCGTCGGAGCCGCTGCTGCGCCAGTATCAGTCGTGTCGCCGGTCGATTGCTCGGGCACGACCGCCGTGGGGGCGAGCGTGGCCACCGGCGGGTTGCTGCGGTTACAAGCGGTCAATGCGCCAAAGCATAGGACGATCAGAACGAGCAAGCGCAAGGGAGAATGGTTCATGTATTGATTCCTTTGAGGGCCGCGGGTGTGGCTGTGTGGCGCAACCATGCCTCAGACAGCCGGGTCCGGGGTTCGCTGTCGCGGTCGTTCGTCCACTTCAGCCGCGATGAGCACCAGCCAGCAGATATGGTCGTCGTCGGCCCAGTGGACCCGCCAGACGCCCGGGCCGAGCGTGCGGCGCACGCCGCGCAGCAGCTGTTGCAAACGGCGGGCGTAGAGCGGCTGGGCCTTGTCTGGGCCGCGCCAGCCACGCAACTGGGGCAGCAGAAAGGTGGAATTGTCGCGCGTCACGACGTCGCTGGGCGCATCGACGCCGGCTGTGGTCGTGGCCGTGCCAGCTGCCGCGGCGACGATGTTCTCGACGATGAGCGTGTCGCGCCGCTCCTGCCTGCGCGACCAGATGGCGGCAAAGGCGCGCGCCGCGGCGTGGGCGTCGCCAAAGTCGACCTCATGGGCGATGGGGACGGCCTCAGTCGTGCAGCCGGTCGCCGGAACCGAGTAGAGATTGACCGGCCGTCGGAAGCGGGGCAGGTGGGCGCTGTCGAGCAGGGTGTTATGCCACAGCTCCGCGTCGGGAATCGCTACCCGGCCGTCGCTCTCCGTCGCCAGGCCCAGGTCGAGGGCGCTGCGGAAGAACTCGTCCAGCACGACCGCGCCCGGGGGCACGGGCAGCCCGGCATTCGCTGCCCGGTCGAGCCAGAGCGCTGGCGCGCCGACATGCCGGCGTCGCGCCCGCCCGGAACCGAGCCAAATGAACATCGGCGTTGACATTGGCCCGATTCTATCATAAGTCCGGGATAGGTTGCTGGTGAATCATCTGAGAAGCGAGAGCGGCCATTGACCGGACAGGTGGGGTGGGCGGCCAGTCGTTCTCCGGTGGCAGTCCCATTCGTGGCCGCCTACCTGTCAGGTCGCTGCGCCGGGGGTGACTTGGGAAAAACCCTCGTCTGTAAAATTTCCCATTGGAATGTAACATTAGATTGTGATAGAATAACGTAAGAATAAATGCGTCTGTCTACTAACCGGGAATGTCAGGCGTTTGGACAAGGGCACTGCTGCCGTGCCCTTGCCCGGCATGAAACAGACGCTGAGTTGCGAAGGATTCGTGGTTAGCATTGTGCATACGCCCGCAAAAGCGTTGTCCACCGATGGTGTTGTTGGTGTTGCCCGGCGCAACACGGCAGGGTCCGCCCCTCTCATTCTTTCGCCCCATTCGCCAGGGCATGACCGGCTATCCATTGGCGGACGCGCCCGCCCGCGACCTCGATCCTGGCCCTATCACCCCTAGCCCTCACAACGGGTTGGTTGTCCGTCGCTGTCTGCCCCGCGGCGACCGACCTGTCGATGTTTTCATACCCGACAAAAGGAGTTGACTGAGGATGTCCAAAAAGAAGGTGGTCCTGACGGAGGAGCAGAGAAAGCGCAACGCAGAGATTCTGGCCCGACTTGAGGAAGAGCGGGTGCGATTGATCGAAGAGACACGCGCGTTGCAGCAACAAGAGCGCCGTCGCCCGGGGCGTAAGCGCAAGAAGAAGTCCCTCGACGAGCTGGCGCTGGCCACTGACTGATCCCCTCGCAACGACTGGCCGGCGGCTGGCCCCGCATCCCATTTGTGCCCTTTGTCCATACCAACCCGCGCTCTCCCCAGAGAGAGCGCGGGTTTTTCTCTGGCGCATTTATATCCAGGGCATATTTATCAGGCCGACAACTGCGTCTACAATGCCAGTGTTAATCACCGCGAACACGTTAGTGTGATTTGACGCGAACTGTTCATAAACAGAGGAGAGTGGCAAAATGATTGGTCTGCTAGGTTGGCTCATTGGCGGCGCGATCGTTGGTTGGGTAGCGAGCATTATCACCGGCCGCAACGCGCAGCAGGGCTTGTTGGGCAATATTGTCGCCGGCATCGTTGGCGCGTTCGTCGGCGGGGCTATTTATGGCTTTTTGACCGGCAACGGCTTTAACTTCGAGTGGAGTATCGGCAGCTTCCTGGTTGCTCTGGTCGGCGCGGTCATTGTGCTGTTCCTGTGGAATATGATTAGCCGCCGCGCCTAAGTGCCGGTAGCAGTCTTACTGCCTTCATTCATTCGTTCGCGGTCCTCTTGGCCCCGGTTGGCGACATCCAGCCGGGGCCGTTTTGCTTTCTGGCTCTGGGCGTCCGCTCTAGCGCAAGGTTTCGTGGAAGAGGACGACGATACGCCGCCAGGCATCTTCAGCCGCTTCAGGATAATAAACCGGCCGGGTATCGTTCATGAAGGCGTGCTGCGCGCCGGGGTAGATGACCATCTCGTTCGTCACGCCGGCCGCGTCCATCAGCGCCGCCCGTTGCCAGGCCACCTCGGGCGAGACGCCGCGATCCAGTTCGCCGTAGATGGCCAGCACGGGCACGGAGATGTTGGCTGCCTCTGCTGGCGTCATCTCTGGGCCGCCGCCATAGCAGGGCACAGCCGCGCCCAGGCCACTTAGCTGCGCCGCGCCATGCCACGCCAGCCCGCCGCCCATGCAAAAGCCAACGATGCCGACGCGCTTCGGCGCAACGTCGTCCAGGCCGATAAGATGGTCGATGGCTGTCTGGAGGACGCGCAGGGCGTCGGGGTACTCCAGGGCCATGGCCAGCTTGCGGGCCTCGTCAGGTTCGCGCGCGGTCTGGCCATAGTAGAGATCGGGGGCCAGGGCAACGAAGCCCTCGCCGGCCAGCCGGTCAGCCGTGTCGCGGATATGGTCGTTCAGCCCCCACCACTCCTGAACGACAACGACGCCGGGCCAGGGGCCATCGCCGGCGGGACGAGCCAGGTAGCCGCGAGTGGCGCGGCCATCAACAAAAAGCTCAATATCGGGTTGGCGTGTCATGGATGAAACCTCCTGAGCGATCAAACAGTTGCTTTGGCCGCGTAGGCAGCCAGGACGCGCTCGCGTGCCAGGGCGTGGTCAACGATGGGCAGCGGGTAGTCGCGGCCGATGACGCAGCCGGCGGCGCGCTGCCCGGCCGCGTCCAGCCGCCACGGCTCGTGGACGAAGGCGTCGGGCACGCCGGCCAGCGCCGGCAGCCAGTGGCGCACGTAGTGGCCGGCGGGGTCGAACTTGCGCCCCTGGGTGACCGGGTTGAAGACGCGGAAATAGGGCGCGGCGTCGGTGCCGGTGCCCGCCGTCCACTGCCAGCCGCCGTTGTTGGCCGCCGGGTCGCCGTCCACCAGCCGGCGCATGAACCAGCGCTCGCCCCAGCGCCAGTCGATGAGCAAATCCTTGACCAGGAAGGAGGCGACGATCATTCGGGCGCGATTGTGCATCCAACCGCTCGTGTTCAGCTGGCGCATGGCCGCGTCGACGATGGGGTAGCCCGTCTCGCCGGCGCACCAGGCGATGAACTCCCGCGGGTCGTTGCGCCAGGCGATGGCGCGCGCCGCCGGTCGGAAGCTCTCGTGGGCGACGGCAGGGAAGTGGGCCAGGATGTGGATGTAGAAATCGCGCCAGATCAGTTCGTTGAGCCAGCGGCCTGCGCCGCCACCGCCGGTCTGCTCTGCTTGCGCCGCCAGCGCGGCCACCGCCGCCGCCCGCGGCGCGACCATGCCGAAGCGCAGATAGGGCGACAGGCGCGACGTGCCCTCCATATCAACCCGGTCGCGCAGGAGATCGTAGGCAGCGATGGACTCAGCGGCGAAGGCGCGCAGGCGGCGCTGGGCCTCGGCCTCGCCCGGCGGGAAGGGCACGGCCGCGGGCAGCGCCGGCGTGGCGGGCAGCGGTTCGCCGGCCGCGTCGCCGGGGTCGGGCAGCGCCGACGGCGCGGCCCACAGGTCGCCGCGACCGGGCAAGGGCTGGGCCAGCCAGGCGCGGCTGAAAGGCGTGAAGACGGTGTAGGGCGAGCCGTCGGCTTTCAGCACCGTCCCCGGCGGGCGGATGGCGCTGCTGCCGAAGAAGTGCACGGGCAGTTGGCGACCCACCTCACTATCGCGGCGAACGGCATAGGGGGAATGGTCGTCCTCGGCGTAGATGGCCGTCGCGCCGGTCTCGGCCAGCAGGCGGGCCAGCACCTCGACCGGCCGGCCGCGCCGCGCCACCAGCCGGCTGCCGCGCGCGCGCAAGCTGGCATCGAGGGCGCGCAGCCCACCGAGCAGAAAGGCCGTGCGCGTTGGGCTACTCGTTGGCCCGTCCAGCAAGACCGGATCGAGGACGAAGACAGGCACGACGCGCCGGCCGCCGGCCAGCGCGGCCCTCAGGGCGTCGTTATCGTCCAGTCGCAGGTCTCGCCGCAGCCACCACAGGACTGTGTCGCTCACCGCTGGCCTCACTTATGCAGGATGTCGCGCAGCGCCGCTTCCAACGTCGGGAAGCGGAAGGTGAAGCCCAGCGCCTGAAGCTTGGCAACGCTGACTGGCCGCCCATCCAGCACTAACGCGGACAGCTCGCCCAGGGCCAGCTTCAGGGCGAATTTGGGCACGGGCAGCAGCGCTGGCCGGTGCATGATCCGGCCCAGGACGCGGGTGAACTCGGCATTGGTGACCGGGTTGGGCGCGGCCAGGTTGTAGACGCCAGCGGCCGTCTCGCACTCGGCCAGAAAGCGCAGGGCGCGCACAGTGTCCTCAAGGTGGATCCACGACAGCCATTGCCGGCCGCTGCCCAGCCGGCCGCCGGCGAAGAGCTTGAACTGCAAAAGCGAGGCCGGCAGCGGGCCTGTCTCGCGGTGCAACAGCGGGGCCATGCGCGTGACCACGCGGCGCACACCCAGTTCCTCCACGGGCGCGGTCGCCGGCTCCCAATAGTCGGCCACCACGTCGGCCAGGAATTGCCGCCCGCGTGGCGATTCTTCGGTCATGACCTGGTCGCCGCTGGGGTAGTAATCGATGCCTGACATCTGCACGACGACCTGTGGCTTGACCGTTGCCGCCGCCACGGCGGCGACGACGGCCTCCCCGGCGTGGCGACGGCTCTCCTTAATGCGCTTCTTGCGCTCAACCGACCAGGTTCCCGGCAGTGGCAGAGTATTGTTGCCGCTGATCGATTCGCCGGCCAGGTTGATGATGGCGAAAGCGCCGTCGGCCAGATGGCCCCAGCCCGCCGCCGTGCGCGCGTCCCAAGTGACAGCCTGCACCCCGGCCACCGTCTTCTGCGGCGATGGGTTGCGGCTCAGGACGATCACTTCATGCCCGGCGGCCATGAGTTCGGTGGACAGACGGCGGCCGATGACGCCGGAGCCGCCGGTAATGATAGTGCGTTTGGTCATCTTGCTTCCTCGGAAGGGACACTTGCCTGGCCCTTAGCTTCCTGGCTTGATTGGGCGCGGCACTCAGCGACAACCTTTGCCAGCCAGGCGATCACCGGCTGCCCCAGCGTGGCATCCAGGTGCTGCGCGGTGGCGGCATGGTAGGCCGTCAGAAAGTGACACAACGTGTCGGCCGGCAGGTTCAGGCTACTCATCATGCCCACCAACCATTGGAGATTGGGAGCGATGTAATCGAGATCGCCCAACTTGAGCGCCGACAGGATGTTGTTGGTCAGGCGGCGAATGGCCTCGGCCGTGCCGTTGAGCGCCGCATTGCCGTTGAGGGGCTGCCAGATGTGCGTCTCGATCAGGCCCGACCGTTCGCGAAAGTAGGCCCAGGCGTGGCTGTAGCTTTCTGGCACCGGCTCCGTCGGCGGCGCGGGCGGGCGGTCGGCCAGCAGGTTTTCGATGATGGCCGGCGTTCTGCGCAGGTCGTAGCCCAGGAAGTGGCCGGGGATGCGATGGGTCAATTCGGGCACAAGGCCGAAGATGTAACCGCTATACGCCAGGGCGATGCCGGCCGCGCGCAAGTAGACGGCCACATCGTACAGGGAGGCGGCCGTGTCGAGCATCTGGGCTGAGAATATGACCAGGTCCGGGCGGGTACTTTCGATGGTCATCGCCAGGCGGTCGGTGGGTACGTCGGCGCCGAGGTAGAGCACATCCCAGCCGCGCCGCCGCAACAGGAAGGTGAGCAGCAGCGGGCTGAAGGTGTGGTTCTCGCCGGGAGGGCAGCCGATGAGGAGGCGGCCGGCGCGTGTGGGCGCGGGCGTCGCCGCCAGCAGCGCGTCCAGCCGGCGCATGGTCAGCGCGGACATGAAGTGCTCTTGCTGGATGGAGACATTGCCCTCATACCAGCGGTCGCCAATCTCCGCCAGAGCTTTCTGCAGCAACTCGAAGCAAACATCTTCGGGCGCGTAGTAGGCGAAGGCTTGATTGAGCGTTGATTCAGCCCGGCGCTCGTCGTAGGCCAGACAGGCGTCGATCCAGGCGCGGCGTAAGTCGATCATGGCGCTGCCGGGGGCGACCGTCGTGTAGCTGTCCGCTTCGCGGCTGGACGACAGCGTGTAGACGACCAACGGATCGCGCCCTTCGGCTCGCAGGGAGTGCCATAGGGCCACGGCGCGACTAATGCTCAGCCCCTCCTCCTGACGCGCCAGCAGCCATTTCAGCGTATTAATGTCATGTTGCGAATAGAGCCGATGGCCGCCGTCGGTGCGGTCTGGGTCGGGGATGCCATAGCGACGCTCCCAGGCGCGCAGCGTGTCCGGCTTTAGTCCGGTTTCCTGCACAACGGCCTTTAAGTTATAGGTTGGAGTCCGATCACTGATCATTGCGTTTGCCCTGTAGCCGTGTTGTTATGGCCAAGCATACCACACCCCGGTCAGCATATCAAGCATTTGTCCATATTTCGTTCGATAGACCGGCGCGACTGGCCTTAAGGGTGCGCCCCTGAGCCAAGCGACCTAGCTACCCATTACATATTGCATTACAAACGCGAGTCGATTTTGCCAGTTGTTCACGCTTGTGTAAACCAGTTTACACTTTTTCTGTTGCTAACCGTCCACAGTGCTTCCTCTTACCTCTTAGACTTAAAAGTGTGTAGCGGATCCGTCATGAAGTTTAAGGGTAGTGTCATGAAGAAGTACGCAGTAAGGGTAGTTACGATCGCGATGTTGGGAGTGGGAGTGGGGTTAGCTGTTCTGGCGCTGATGCAAGTGGGGCAGGCGCAGGCGGCTGGCAATGTGCCCGCGCTGTCGTTCCTGGGCGAGGGCGGGACCTACAGTGTCGGCGAGGGTTACAGCTTCCTGGTGAAAGCCAAGCACCCATTTCACTTTATGTCCATATCTGGCCCGGAATACACCGCTCGCGCCGACGAGCGAGTCTGGGCGGTGCTAGGCGATTTCGACACACCGGTAGCCGAGTACCAGACCACAACGATCGTCGGACCAGTGGAGAAGGGCTGTGTCATCGACTTCGCCACGGTTGACGACGACGAAGACGACCGCATCAATTACTTCCTGCTTGATGGCGGTGTGATTTACACCATGGGCCAGGGGATGAGCACCCGCGGCCGGTTTTTCGTCCCGCGCGACGGCGTCCTCAGCTATGAGGCTAACGACAGCATCGGTATGTTTCTGAGCGTCTGCGACAAGAAGGTGACGCTCACGCCGACGATGACCCTGACGCCGACGGCGACGCTGGAGCCGACTCTGACGCCGACGCCGACCCTGACGCTGGAGACCGGCAGCAGCGATGCGGTGGTCAAC
>DAOSMQ010000003.1:0-20751 GCA_035372725.1 Promineifilum sp. (SeqCode) | reverse complement strand
ATGAACGGCGATACCTGGGCATGGCCATCCGCATGGGCATGAGACGTGGCCGCGGCGGTTTCCGGCTGGCGGAAGAACACCAGCCAGCACATGCGCACGGCGTAGAAGGCCGTCAGCGCCGCGCCCAGCAGCAACGCCAGGAAGACGGCCGGGTTCTGCTCCAGCGCCGTCTCCAGCAGAATCTCCTTGCTCCAGAAGCCGTTGAAGAATGGCAGCCCCATGAGTGCCGCCGCGCCGATGAGGAAGCAGACGGACACGACACGCATCCGCCCCCACAGACCGCCCATTTGGCGCATGTCGCGCGTGCCCACGGCGTGGATGATCGCCCCCGCCCCCAGGAACAGCAGCGCCTTGAAGATGGCGTGGCTGAGCAGGTAGAACTGGCTCTCGAAGATGGCCCCCAGGCCGACGCCGGTGACCATGAAGCCGAGTTGGCTGACGGTCGAATAGGCCAGCGTGCGCTTCAGGTCATTGCACGTCGTGGCCAGCACCCCGCCCAGCAGCGCCGACGCCAGGCCGACGATGACCACGGCCGTCGTCCAGCCCTCCACGCCGGCGAATGCCGGGTAGAAGCGGGCCAACAGGTAGACGCCGGCGTTGACCATCGTCGCCGCGTGGATCAGGGCGCTGACCGGCGTCGGTGCTTCCATCGCGTCGGGCAGCCAGATGTGCAGCGGCGCTTGCGCCGACTTGGCCATGGCCGCCAGCAGGAAGCCGAAGGCCACCACCGCCAGCGTCCCGGCGGGCAGATCGCCGAACGACGCCAGCAGCGTACTGACCTGCAAATCGGGCAGGTAAGCTGAAGCCATCAGCACGCCCACCAGCAACCCGACGCCGCCCAACTGGGTGATGATCAGCGCCTTGAGGCCGGCGGCCACCGCCCGCGGGTCGTCGTTGTAGAACGAGATGAGCGCGTAGGAGCAGAAAGCGGTCACTTCCCAGAACAGGAACAGGAAGAGCAGATTACCACTGAGCACCAGGCCACACATCGCGCCGATGAAGGCCAGCACGAGGGCGTAGTAGCGGCCGAGTTGGGCTTCGCTGGCCATATAGCCCACCGAAAAAATGACCGTCAGCGCGCCGATGGTCGTGGCGATGACCGCCAGGAAAACGGCCAGGCTGTCGGCGACGAAAGTCATGTCGCCAATGAACGGTCCGAAGGACAAGCTCAGGGCGACCTCGTCCGTGGCCGCCCAGCGGCCGGCCGGCAGCAGCAGTAGCGCCGCGCCGGCCGCCGCCAGCGCCGCGGCCGACGCCAGCCCGTGTTGCCAGCGCGGCCGATCATCGCCAAGGAGCCACACGACCAGCGCGCCGAGCCAGGGCGCGCCGATGGCGATCAGAATGAGCGTTGGAACCATATCGTCCTCTTGACGGCGAGCGTTGGCTCAACCTAATGGCGCAGTTGGGTCAACTCGGCCGCGTCCAGCGTACCCGTGCGGCGCTTGATCTGGACGATGAGCGCCAGGGCCAGGACGGCGGCAATGGTATCGACGACGATGACGGTCAGGGCCATGCTCTGGGCCAGGTTCATCTGGCCAACAGCCGCGCCGGCAACGATGATGGCCAGCATGGCTCCCTTGACCATGATTTGCAGGGCAATGACGACCTTGATGAGATGGCGGCTGACCAACAGGCCATAAAGACCCACGGCCACCAGCAGGATCGCGCCAGCGATGGTGATTTGGATTGGGGTCATTGCTCTCCCTCCATGCGCGGCGTCGGCTCATTCGCGGTCGTGCCGGTGGCGCGCGTCTCGCCCAGCAGGCTGAGCACGCCCATGACGCCGGCAATCAGGGCCACCATCTGCAAGACGAGGTCGAACAGGCGGTTTTCCCAGACCTGGACGATGAAGGGCGCATCGGCGGCTAGCTGGCGCGCCGCCGGCAGGGAGGGCAGCAGCAGCCACAGCAACGCGCCGCCGGCTACGGCCACCAGCAGCCAGGCAAACGGCCGGGGCACAATCGACGCGGGCATTGTTTCGTCCTCAGCCATGCTGATGGCAAAGGCCAGCAGCACAGTGATGAGGCCGGCGCCAACGCTCAGCTCAATGACGGCAACCTCGTGCGCGCCGAGGCGATAGAGCACAATGGCGATGATCGCGCTGAGCGTGGCCAGCCACAGCGCCGCTGTCAGGGGGCGGGCGCGCACGGCCATCGCCGCGCAGAACAGGCCCGCAAGAAGGATCAGAAAGTGAAGCGACATCACGTCACCTCCTCATACTAGAACAATAGGACAGAGGCAGGCACGTGATAAGTGATACTTGTCATGTCAAAGGCATGACAAACATCCTGATTTGTGAAAACTGTCACAAACAAACCCGATTCTTTTGGGCAATCTATCTAAAAGGGGGCTAAAAAGTGGTATCGACGAGGGGTAGAGAGGCAAACGCACTGGCATCGAGAGCGCTGCGCCCGAGGAGGTCGGCGTAGACCGCGACAATGCGCCCAGCGATGATGGCCCAGTCGAAGCCCTCAGCGTAGCGCCGCGCCGCCCGGCCCATACTCTCACGACAGCCCTCATCGGCAAGCAGCGTATAGAGACGACTGGCCAGCGCCTCCGGATCGCGCGAAGGGATATGGTAGCCGGTCACACCGTCCTGGATCAAGAAGGCCAGGCCGCCCACTTCCGAAGCGATCACCGGCCGGCCCATGGCCATCGCCTCCAGGGCGACCATGCCGAAGCTCTCGTAGTGGGAGGGCATGACCACGACCTCGGCAGCGGCGTAGTAGCAGGGCAGCACGTTCTGGTCTTTGGCCCCCAGAAAGACGACGACATCATGGATGCCCAGGTCTTGCCGCAGGGCTTGCAGCCGGGCCATCTCCGCGTCGGGCGAGTCGGCCCACGGGTCGCCGCCGATGATCGCCACGCAGGTGTTCGCGACCACCGTGGGAAAGCGCTCCTTGAGCAGGGCCATCGCGCGGATGAGCGTGTCGATGCCCTTCAGCGGCTCGATACGTCCGGCAAACATGATGTTGTTATCGCCGCAGGGGATGCCTACACAGCGCTTGGCCTCATCCTTGTCGATGGGATGGAAACGGGCCAGGTCAACCCCGGGGGGGATGATGGCCACCTTGGCGGCGTCGGCCCCATAGAGCCAGATGAGTTGGGCCTGCTCAGCCGGCGTCGCGGCGATGATGCGGTCGGCCACATCCAGCACGTGCGCCTCGCCGTCGATGCGCGCCTGCGGGGCGCGTTCGGCCTCGCCCTGGGCGATGCGGTTCTTCATGTGTCCCAGGGTATGGTACATGTGCACCACTGGCGTCTCGCCCCAGGCGGCGCAAAGCCTCTCGGCCACCAACCCGGAGAGCCAGTAGTGGCTGTGGATGATGTCGTAATGCAAGCCTTCGGCCGCGGCGAAGGCGACCACGCCGGCGGCGAACTCGTCGAGATAGTCGCCCACCTCGGCCACAGGAATGGGCGCTTGTGGCCCGGCGGGAATGTGGATCACCCGCGCCTGTTCGCCCAGATCGTGGACGACCATGGGCACACAATCGTCCTGTGAGCGCGTGAACACATCGACGTAGAGGCCCATGCGGCCCAATTCGCGGCTCAGGTCGCGAACGTAGACATTCATGCCGCCCGTCTTCTTGCCGCCCAGCATGGCCAGCGGGCAAGTGTGGACGCTGAGCATGGCCACGCGCAGCCCGGCGTAGGTCGTCGGGGAGGGATCAGGAAGGGCGGAAAGGTCAGTCATCGCGGTCACTTTCATACCCGATCAGCCGGCCCGGCTGACGTGCAGACGATAGATGGGCTGGTCGACGGCCCCAAAACGGTACTTGTATTCCTCGTCGCCGCGCAGGAAGTCAAACTCAGCCCGGCCGAGGGCTACAGCGCGTTCGATGGCCGCGGCGGTCAGCACGACGCCGGGGCTGAGCGCGGCGAAAGCGCTGGGGTCGAGGCCGGAGTTGTAGACCCAGATGCGGTTGCGGTAATCGAAGTTGAACAGCGCCGCCGCCGTCCGGTCCTCAATGCCGCAGAATAGCAGTTGCAGCGTGCCGGCCGTCTGGGCGGCACGCGCCACTTCGTGAAAGACCGCCCGGCGGCCGTCATTGAGCCAGTCGCGCTTCTCGAAGGTGCTCATCTGCAAGAGTTCCAGGAAGCGTTCCACGGCGGCGTGCACGTCTTCGGCTGGGCCAACGGCGGTCGTGGTCAGCTCGGCACCCTCGGCCCGACGCAGCTTGCGGCTGAGTTCGCGGCGCTGCTTGCTGTCGAGGCTCTCCAGGTAAGCCTCAAACGTCTCCGGCAGAGGAATGGTCGGGCAGACCTCGATCTGCTCCTCGTGGACGGCATAGCCGTGCTGCTGGGCCAGCGCTGGCAAAACGGCCCGCGTCGGTGAGGCGGCGGGGACGTTGCACAGGGCCAGGGCCGTCCAGGCTGGCTCGGCTGTTTCCAGACAGTCCAGCACGGCGCTCCAGGCCCACTCGGCCCGCTCGGCCGGGGCGATCAGGTCGAGGTAGTCGGTTTCCTCGATACAGCCGTTGAAGTGTAGCGCCCCGTCCCGATGGAAAAAGCAGCCGATGGCCGCCAACTGGTCATCCTCGTCGCGGGCGGCAACCGTGAGCAGCGTGCTGTCGGGCGGCCGCAGGTGCGTCCACCAGGCGCGCTGATAGGCCCACGTCTGAAACGGCGTGTCGGTCATGCCGCGCGTCGCCAGCGCGTCCCACTCGCCCGCCAGGGCTTCAAAGACGCCGTCGCCCACAAACAGCTTCGTTGCCATAACCATCCTCATTCTCGGTTAGCACCTGTCATTATAGCCCGCCGCCGCGGGCCACGATATAGGAAGTGTATCAGAATAAAAGCCGCAGTTTACCCGGCGGCCGACGACCAGACGCGCCCGCTGCGGGCCGGCACCTCCACCAACTCGCCGCCGCGCAGCGGCCGGCTCAGCGCCGCGCCGACCGGCTCCTCGCCCAGCGCCGGGCCGAAGTCTGCCGGCAACTGGAAGCGCGCCGCCCGCCGGGCCGCGTTGACGGCGACGACGACGCGCTCATCACCATAGCGCCGCTCATAGACGGCCAACCGCCCGACGCCCTGCAGGGCGCAGAAGCTGCCGCGGCGCAGGACTGCGAGCCGGTGGCGCAGGGCCGTCAGCCGTTTGACCTCGTCCAGCAAGGCCGTGTTCCACGTCTCTGGCGCGTGCCAGGGGAAGGCCTTGCGGCAGTAGGGGTCGTTGCGGCCGTCCATGCCGATCTCGTCGCCGTAGTAGATGTTGGGCGCGCCGGGCGCGGTCATCTGTAAGAGGAAGGCCAGGGCCACCAGGTCGGGCTGATTGTTGGCCAGTGTCATGACGCGCGGCGTGTCGTGGCTGCCAAGCATGTTGAGTTGGGCGAAGGCGATCTCCGGGTGGTAGAGCCGGTTGATGATGCGCTCCATTTCGCGTCCGAACGCCGCGCCGTCAAGCCGGGGCACGTGACCATAGCCGATTGGCTCCGTCTGCGTCTGGTCCAGGTCGCGGCCGACGAGGAAGCCCAGCACGGCCCGCGTGAACAGATAGTTCATCTGCGCGTCGAACTGGTCGCCCTTCAGCCAGCGTGGGGCCGCCTTCCACAGCTCGGCGACGATATAGGCGTCGGGATTGACGGCCTTGCAGCGGCGGCGGAACTCGCGCCAGAACTCGTCGTCGTCGATCTCGTTGGGCACGTCCAGCCGCCAGCCGTCGATGCCCTGCTCCAGCCAGTAGGTGCCCACGCCCCACAGGAACTCGCGCACGCCCTCGTTGTTGGTGTTGAACTTGGGCAGCGAGGCGATGTTCCACCAGGCGGCGTAGTTGGGATGTTCGCCGGGCGTGTAGGCGTTCAACGGCCACTTGTTGACGTGGAACCAGTCAAGGTAGGGCGACTCCGCGCCGACTTCCAGCAGATGGTGGAACTGGAACAGGCCGCGGCTGCAATGGTTGAAGACGCCGTCGAGCACCACGCGCATGCCGCGGGCATGGGCCGCGTCTAGAAAGCGCTTGAAGCCGGCGTTGCCGCCCAGAATGGGATCGACCTGGTAATAGTCGTGGGCGATGTAGCGGTGGTTGGCCGCCGAGGCGAAGATGGGGTTCAGGTAGAGCGCGTTGACGCCCAGTTGTTGCAGATAGTCGAAGTGCTGGGCGATGCCGGCCAGGTTGCCACCCTGGAAGCTATCGACCGTTGGCGGGCTGCCCCACGGCTGAAACGTCGTCCCCATGACCGCCGCCCCGGCGCTGGTGTCGTCGGGGTCGCGGGCGAAACGATCGGGGAAAATCTGGTAGAAGATAGCATCCTTGACCCAGTCGGGCGTCGCAACCACAACGTTCATCTTGGTTCCTTCCGGCCGGTGGTATAATGGCTCAGTTCGGCGCGAGCACACTCGTTGAGCAGAGACCGCCGCGCGAAGTGAATTGTAGACTTGTCCACTGGTTCGAGCCAATACTATTGGCCGTGCCCTGCCCCGGCCAGAAGAAAAACGCGATGGAGAAAACGCTGGCCATGCGCGCCCTGGAGGGCAAGCGCATTCCCTATGAAGTCCTGACCTATCCCGACGACCTCCGCGACGCCGAGGAGATCGCCCTCCTCCTCGACCTGCCCGCGGCGGAGGTCTTCAAAACGCTGGTCGTTCTGCCGCCGGAGCCGGGCAAGAAGCCGCTGCTGGTGATGATTCCGGCCGATACGCAACTCGACCTGAAGAAGCTGGCCGCCGCCGTGGGAGCCAAGAAGCTCAAGATGGCCACCCACCACGAGGCGGAGACGCTGACCGGTCTACAGGTCGGTGGCATCTCCGCTGTGGCCCTGCTCAACAAGGGCTTCGCCGTCTACATCGACCGCTCGTCTGGCGGGCGCGACCGCTCGTCCGGCGGGCGCGACCGTATCTGTGTCAGCGCGGGTAAGCGCGGCTTGCAATTGCGCCTGGCTGCGGCTGACCTCATCAAGCTGACCAACGCCCGGCCGGTGGACGTGGCTACCCGTGAGGCCGCTTAGCCCGCCAGAAACGCCACCAGGTCGGCCCGCAGTTGGGCCAGCGACGGATCGTGGATGTACATCATGTGCCCGGCTTCGTAGTGGGTCGTGGTCACGTTGCCGCGCAGGCTCTCGTCCAGTGCCAGATGGTCGAATGTGTAGCGCGTCGCCAGGTAGGGCGTCGCCAGGTCGTAGTAGCCGTTGGCAACGAACACGCGCAGGTGCGGGTTCATGCTCATGGCCTGCCGCAGCGTTTCGCCCACGTTGACGTAGGTGTTCTGGTGGTCGTCGAATGACCACGGCTGCACCCGGTCGCTGAGAATCTCGTAGGGCAAATCGCTCTCGAAGCGCAGTTCGCGCCGCACGTAGTCATTGAGCAGGCCGGTGTATGGCCCCTGGATGAGGGCGTAGCTGGGGTCAAACTCGTCGTACTCGCCGGCCGCGTCGCGGTCGATGCCCGTGTAGCGGCTGTCGAGGCGGCCGGTTGTGCGCCGCCGGTCGCGCAATAGCTCCTTCGTGAAGCGGTGGATGTTGATGCGCAGGTTGGTGCGGGCGATGTAGTCGGCCGACAGGCCGGTGTAGCCCGCCAACCTGTTGGCGATGGCGGCGCGCTCCTCGGCCGGCAGTGCGTCGCCGCGCAGCAGCGCCAGGGCATATTCATTCATGGCGAACGCCTCGACCTCGGCCAACAGCGCCGGCAACTCCGCGGGCACGCCCGGCCCCAGGCGGCCGTGGTAGTGGGCCGTGGCCGCATAGGTGGGCAGGAAGAGCATGTAGGGCAGGTCGTTGCCCGGCGCGAAGTGGAGGGTCATGAAGTTCAGCACCACGGAAATGAGCATGATGCCGTTGAGGTACAGCCCGTGACGCTCCTGCAAGTGGCCGGCCAGGCCGGCGGCGCGGGTCGTGCCGTAGCTCTCGCCGATGAGGTAGCGCGGCGAGGCCCAGCGGTGGTTGCGCGACAGGTAAAGGCGGATGAACTCGCCCACAGACTCGATGTCGGGCTTGAAGCCGTGGAACTGCTTGTCCGCTTCGCCGGGCACGGCGCGGCTGAAGCCGGTCGTTACCGGGTCGATGAACACCAGGTCGGTTTTGTCCAGCAGGCTGAGGTCGTTGTCCACCAGGCGATAGGGCGGCGGCAGCGGCCGGCCGTCCTCCTCCAGCACGACGCGCCGCGGGCCGAGCAGCCCCAGATGAAGCCACACCGACGACGAGCCGGGGCCGCCGTTGAAGGCGAAGGTGATCGGCCGGGCGGCGACGTAGCCTGCCTCGCTCGCGTCCGTCGGACGATCGCGTGTGTAAGCCACGAAGAAGATAGCCGCCTTGGGTTTCTCGCCCGTCTTCTCGTCCTCGGCCTTGAGGATGAGACGGCCGGCAGTAGCCTGGTAGTGAACGGTCTCGCCGTTGATCATGATCGCGTGGCTGCTCTGGGAGATGACATCTACGGGCGGCGAAACGGGTGGGGTCTTGTCGTCTTTCTTGGCGGCTGTCTCTGGGTCATCGGGCGTGGTCACGGGCGGTCTCCTTGGGTGGGGGTGATGGCCCCATTCAAGCACAACTTGGCCAGCGTGGCCAGATTCGGACGCAGCCGTGCCCGCGCCGAGTATTTCCTGTCGCCATCGGCCGCCCGCGCTATAATCACGAGCTTGGGTCGATTAATTCGTTTCGCCGGAGTAAGTGGATGGCACTGGCAGTTAGCAAGACACAACTCGACAACGGCCTGACCGTTGTCCTCAAAGAGATGCATCACGCCCCTGTGGCGACCTTCATGATCTGGTATCGCGTCGGCAGCCGCAACGAAATTCCCGGCCGCACGGGCGTATCCCACTGGGTCGAACATATGATGTTCAAGGGCACGCCCCAGCACCCTGGCGCTCTGCTCGACCGCCTGATTTCCCGTGAGGGCGGTCACTGGAACGCCTTCACCTGGCTCGACTACACCGCTTACTACGAAACGATGCCCGCCGACCGCATCGACATCGCCCTGCGCCTGGAGGCCGACCGCATGGTCAACACGGAGATGACCCCGGACGAGGTCGAATCGGAGCGGACGGTCATCCTGCAAGAGCGGGCTATGTATGCCAACGAGCCGCGCTTCTTGTTGGACGAGGAACTGACGGCGGCGGCCTTCCGCGTCCACCCCTATCATCATGAGGTCATCGGCGACACGGCCGATCTGGTCAGCATGACCCGTGACGACCTCTACGGCCACTACCGCCGCCACTATGCGCCCAATAACGCCATCGCTGTTGTCGTCGGCGACTTTGACACCACAGCAATGCTGGCGCGGATCGCCGAGCTATTTGGCGGCGCTGAGCCGGGCGAGGCGGCCGCGCCCATCCACCGCGCCGAGCCGCCCCAGATGGGCGAGCGTCGGGTGACGGTTCACGGCCCCGGCGACACCGCCTATCTGACCTTCGCCTATCGCGCGCCGGCGGCCGACCACCCCGACTACCCGGCCATGACGCTGCTCAACGCCGCCTTTGCCGGCGGCAGCAGCCTGGGCATGTTCGCCGGGGGTGGCTCCAATCGCAGTTCGCGCCTCTACAAGGCTCTGGTGACGACAGAACTGGCCGCTGGCGCTTATGGTGGCCTGATTCCGACAATCGACCCCTTTCTCTATACCATCAACGCCGTCGTTCGCGCCGGGCGCGCGCCGGCCGAGGTCGAAGCGGCCCTGGAGAGCGAACTGGCCCGCCTGGCGACGGAGCCGATCTCGGCCGCCGAGCTGCAAAAGGCCCTCAAGCGGGCGCGGGCACAGTTCATCATGGCCGGCGAAAGCATCTCCGGCCAGGCCCAACTATTGGGCGCGGCCGAGGCAACGACGGGCGATTATCGCTGGTTCGAGACGGTCTTGGAGCGCCTGGGCCAGGTGACACCGGAGGACATCGACCGCGTCCGGGCCACCTATCTGACGCCGCGCAACCGCACCGTCGGCCTCTACGAGCCAGATAGCCGCGTGGCCACGCCAGACGACGAGGCGACCGAGACAGACGAATGAAGTCGTTCGGCCAGTGGTTGCCCGCCAGCCCCTTGCGGCCCCTCGCGCGTCGCTTCCGCAACGAACTGCCGGGCAGCTTCGACCGTAATAACCGGCGACTGGTCATCCAGTCGCTCGTCGTTGGCGCGGCCGTCTGGGCGCCGGTCTTCGTGCTCAAGTTGTTGGTTCATACGACGTTTGTACAGGTCGTGGCCTGGCTGAGCGGGCGGCCGGTGGTTCTGGTGGCCTTGCCGCTGCTGGCCGGGGCGAGCATCGTCGCCCTCATTGTCGTCCGCGGCCGCCCGGCGATGATCGCCTATCACGATGACCACGACCACATCCATGAACTGATCGACATGGAAGGCGATGGTGTGGAGCGGGCCATCGCCCTGTACTACGCCTCCGAGCCGTCGTTTGAGCGGGCGCTGCTGGGCAAAGAGGGCGTCGAGGTACGCTGGGAGCTGCCAACCGTGTCGCTGGCCGTGCGCAAGTTCGTGGCAACGTGGGCGACACTGGGCAGCGGCGGCAGTGGCGGCCTGGAGGGCAGCGTCGCCCTGATGGGCGAAAGCATCGCCGCGGCCATATTCAAGCCTCGCCCCCTGCTGCGCGCCGGGGCCCAGCGCCGGTGGCTCAGCGCCCCGCTGGCGTGGTGGTCCTCGGTGGAGACGGATCACTTGCAGACGGCTCAACTGAGCGGCATCGCCGCGGCCGTGGCCACGCTGACCGGCGCGCCGTTCACGTCGGCCTTTTTCGCCGCCGAGGTCATGTACCGCCGCCGGCCGTTGGTGGAGAAGCTCATCTATTCGCTCATCGCCACACTGGTGGCTTACTTCCTCAGCAGCGTTGTCCACCTTGGCCACCAGACGCTTTTTACCGTCGATTCGCTCTATCTGCCGTCCAGCAGTTGGGGCTACTATGGACTGGTTCTGCTCATCTCGCTGATCATCGTCCTGGTCAGCGCCGTCTTCATCCAGTTGCGGCGCGCCCTGGAAAACGCATTCCATCACCGTCTGCCCAATATCTGGCTGCGACATCTGACCGGCGCGGCCCTGACGGCCCTGGTGAGCGTCGTTGTGGTGGCCCTCACGTTTGGCCGGGGACTCATCGATCACGGCGGGGCGCTGCAATTGGTGCTGGGGACGGGCGACTGGGCGATCGGGCGCGCGCTGGCCGGCGAACTGACCCTGGGGCTGGCGCTAGTGGCCCTGGTCGGCAAGATGGTGGCCACGGCCACGACCATCGGCTCCGGCGGCTCGGCCGGGCTGCTCATTCCGTCACTCTATCTGGGTGCAATGGTGGCCACCATTGTCGCCGTCAGGACGCCCTACGAGCCGATGACGCTCATCGTTCCGGCGATGACGGCCAGCCTGGTGTCCATCGTCAACGTGCCCCTCGCCGCCATGCTGCTGCCCGTGGAGCTGTTCAGCGGCCACTACCTGCCACCGGCGTTGCTGGCCGTGATCGTCTGCTCCTTGCTGACGCAGAAGACGCCCATCTACCGCTCCCAGCGCGAGGGCTTCGACAACCGGCAGATTGCGCCCGGCGTGGCCGTGCGGCGGGTGATGGTTCCGGCCCATTGGGATCGGCGCACGCTGGTCGATCTCGATCTGCGCCGCCGCTTCAACGTCACTGTCATCGGCGTGCTCGAGCTTGTCGGCGAAGGCGGCCGCGCCCAGGTGCGACTCGACCCGGCCATCTCGTTGCCGCTCAGCATTGGCGATACTGTTGTTGTCATGGGGGCCGACGACGACCTGGATCAACTGGATCGCCATATCCAGATGCGCATGCAGGAGACTGATATAGCCACGTCGCCCAGCGGCTAGGCCGCGAGGACTATGTTAGAATTGGACGAAATGACCGCGCAGTCCGATCTGATCCTCGACCTGCAAACGCTGAATCAGATCTCCCAGACCCTGAATCAGTCAACCGATGTCCACACGGCGCTGAACACGTCGCTGGCGCAACTGGTCGATCTGATGGGCATGGAGACGGGTTGGGTGTTCGTGCGCGCGGAGGCTGCTAGCGACAGCTGGGCCGGCCGCGGCTTCCGCCTGGCGGCGCACTATAACCTGCCGCCTGCGCTGGCCCTGACGAACCCCGACGCCTGGGATAAGAGCTGCGACTGCCAGACCCTTTGCCGCGAGGGACAGCTGACTGGGGCCTACAACGAAGTGCGTTGCAGCCGGCTGGGCAGCGTTGACGGTCTGCGCAATGGCCTGGTCGTCCACGCGACGTCACCTCTGCGCGCCGGCGACCGCGTGTTGGGCATCCTCAATGTCGCCGCGCCGGCCTGGTCGTCCTTCACGCCGCGCAGCCTGACGCTGCTCAGCAACGTCGGCAGCCAGATGGGCATCGCCCTGGAGCGGGCGCGCCTGTTCGACGCCCTGCAAGAACAGCGCATCCACGAGCAGGCCACGCTGCTAGACCTCTCGCAGCAACTCCTCAGCCGCCGCGATCTCGATGACCTCATGGCTTTCCTCGTCGCTGAAGTGCGCAGCCTGTTGTCGGCCGACGCCTGCGCGGTGCTGCTGACAGGCGACGAGCCGGATACGCTCTACTTCCGGGCCGCCGCCGGCTGGTTGAGCGATCCCGTTGGCGCGGGCTATCGCGTGCCCGCCGACGACTCGACCGGCTCTGGCCGGGTCATGCGCAGCCAGAGCGTCCTGCTGATCGAGGACCTGTCGCGCCAGGACCCGCCCTTGTGGACGCCAGAATGGCTGGCCCGCGAAGGCTTCCGGGCGGCGGCCATCGTGCCCCTGGTAGCCAATGGGCAGTCGATTGGCGCGCTGGTCATCGACTCGCGCCAGCCGCGGCAGTTCAGCGAGGTCGAGGTGCGCCTGTTGCGACTGATGGCCAATCAGGCGGCGCTGGCCATCGAAAAGGCTCGCCTGCACCACGAGGAGTTGCAGCGACAGCGCATTGAGGAAGAGCTGGCCGTCGGCCGCAGCATCCAGCGCAGCATGATGCCGGCCCAGACGCCGCAGTTGCCTGGCTGGCAGTTCGCCACTGACTTCGAGGCTGCTCGCCAGGTCGGCGGCGACTTCTACGACTACTTTCCCCTGCCGGGCGAACCGGGGCGCTGGGGGCTGGTCATCGCCGACGTGTCCGACACCGGCGTGCCCGCGGCGCTGTTCATGGCCCTCAGCCGCACGACCATCCGCAACCTGGCCCTGCGCGGCCGCGCCCCAGCCGATGTCATCTCCTGGGCCAACCGTTTCATCCAGGAAGACAGCCAGTCGGACATGTTTCTAACCGTCTTCTACGCCGAGCTAGACACGCGCGACGGCCACCTGACCTACGCCAACGCTGGTCACAACCCGCCCCTGCTGTGGCGATCAGCCACCAGCCAGTTCGAGACGCTGGACACGACCTGCCCGCTGCTGGGCGTGCTGCCGGAGCTAGACGTCCGCGTTGTCCAGGCGGTCATCCATCCTGGTGACGCGCTGGTGCTCTACACCGACGGCATCACCGAGGCCTTCGACCGCGACTACAACGAGTTTGGTCGCGGCCGCCTTGAAGAAACTATCGGCGACTTGTTGGCGCGACGCCTCGACGCCACGGCCGCCGACATCCAAATGGCCATCACCGCGGCCGTGCGCGACTTCATCGGCAGCGCGGTGCAGCCGGACGACATGACCCTTCTGATCATCCGACGCGGAGAGACCTTATGAGCGCTCCCAGTTATCCCGGCCCGGAGACAATCCGCCGCCACGTCCTCGACAACGGCATCACCGTGCTGCTCTACGAGAATATGTCCAGTAATACTGTCGCCATAGAGGGCATCGTCCGCGCGGGGGCGGTGGTGGAGCCGGCCGCGCAGGCTGGACTGGCCGACTTCACCGCCGACCTGCTCATTCGCGGCAGTTCGCGCTGGACGTTCGAGGCCAGTGCCGAGGCGCTGGAGTCAGTTGGCGCGGGTGTGTCCTTCGGCGGCAGCCGTCACACGACCGGCTTCGCCACCCACAGTCTGGTCGAAGACATCGACCTGGTGCTCGACATTGCCGCGGACGCGCTGCTGCGGCCGCTCTTCCCGGCCGATCACGTCGAGCGCGTCCGCGGCCAGACCATCACTGGCTTGCAGATGCGGGCCAACGACACCCGCGACATGGCCCGGCTGGCCTTCTATGAGGCGGCTTACCCCGGCCACCCCTACAGCCGCTCGGTCAGCGGCTACGAGGAGACGGTTATTGGTCTGGCCCGCGACGACCTGGCCAGCTTCCACGCCCGTACCTATGGCCCGCGAGACATGATCATCGGTCTGGCCGGGGCCATTCGCGCGGACGAAGCGCTGGCCAAGCTCAATAGCGCTTTCGGCGGCTGGCGCAACGACGCGCAGGAGGTTGTGCCCGTGGTGGGCGACGCGGCCCGGCCGGTCGGCCTGATGCGCCGGGTGGTGGCCATGCCCGACAAGCATCAGGTCGATTTGCTTATGGGTCTGCCCGGCCCGCGTCGCGCCGCGCCTGACTATCTCGACGCCAGCCTGATGAACTCCATCCTGGGCGTCTTTGGCATGATGGGGCGCATCGGCCAGAACGTGCGCGAGAAGCAGGGCCTGGCCTATTACGCCTCCAGCCGGCTGCACGGCGGGCTGGGGCCGGGGCCGTGGGTGGCCTCGGCCGGGGTGGCCCCAGACAAGGTGGAGCAGGCCATCGCCTCCATCCGCGACGAGATTCGCCGCATCCAGGACGAGCCGGTGCCGGCCGAGGAGCTGGCCGACAGCCAGGCCTACCGTACCGGGTCGCTGCCCATGAGCCTGGAGACCAACAGCGGCCTGGTTGATGTCATCACCGACATGGAGCTATATAACCTGGGTCTGGATTACTTGCAGACCTACACGCCCCGTATTCTGGCCATCACAGCCGATGACGTCATGGCTGCGGCACGCAAGTACCTCAGCGCTGATGACCTGGTCATTGCGGTCGCGGGGCCGGTGGATAGGGAATAGGGACTAGGGACTAGGGACTAGGGAATAGGGAATAGGGGTTAGGGGCTAGGAGAAGAACGCTTCTTTCCTGGAACTTAGAACTTCTTAGAACCCGAAACAGAGGCCAGGTTCCATGAGAAGAACGCTCTTCCCAATCTCTAGCCCCTAGAACCTAGCCCCTACTTGGAGGCGCAGGGCAGTAATGTTGGCTACAGGCATTGACCTTATCGAAATCGATCGCGTGCGTCGCGGGCTGGAGCGCTACGGCACGCGCTTCGCCGATCGCTTCTTCACCCGGCGCGAGCAGAGCCAGTGTGCCGGGCGCGCCGCCAGCCTGGCCGGCCGTTTCGCCATCAAAGAAGCGGTCGGCAAGGCGCTGGGCACGGGCATCGGCGACGTCGGCTGGAAGGACATCGAGGTGCTCAACGACGACCGCGGCCGGCCCCACCTGACACTCCACAACGCTGCCGAGCGGCTGGCCGCCGAGCGCGGCCTGAGCCAGTGGGCCGTTAGCCTCTCGCACACGGCCACCCACGCCGTCGGCCTGGCCGTGGCTGCGGGGGATTGGCCCCCTCGCCCTCTGGGAGAGGGCCATGAAGATTCGCCCCCTCGCCCTCTGGGAGAGGGCCATGAAGGTTCGCCCCCTCGTCCTTTGGGGGAGGGCCATGAAGATTCGCCCCCTCGCCCTCTGGGAGAGGGTTGGGGAGAGGGCAGTGAGGTGATTCCATGATTCCCTCCCGTCGCCTTCTGGCCGTCCTGGCCCACCCCGACGACGAATCCTTCGGCATTGGCGGCTCGTTGGCCCGCTATGCCGACGAGGGCGTCGACGTCCACATCGCCATCGCCACTGACGGCGTGGCCGGCTCCGTGGCCCCCGGCTACGAACATACCCTGGTCGAGTTGGCCGCCGTCCGCCGTCGCGAATTGGAGGAGGCCATCGCCGTCCTGGGGGCGACGCTGCACACCTTTGGCTACCGCGACTCCGGCTACATCGGCGACCCGGCCAACCAGCACCCGGAAGCCTTCATCAATGCCGACGATGTGGAGGCCACCGGCCGCGTCGTCGCCCTCATCCGCCAGATTCGTCCACAGGTGGTCATTACCCACGACGAGACGGGCGGCTATTACCACCCCGACCACATCCACTGCTGGAAGATCACGACGGCCGCCTTTCACATGGCCGGCGACCCGACGCAGTATCCCGACATCGGCCCGGCAGCCTATCAGCCCCAGCGCCTCTACTACACCGGTTTTTCCAACCGGATCGTCAAGCTACTCATCTTGATGATGCGCCTGCGCGGGCAAGACCCCAAGCACTCCGGCCGCAACAAGGACATTGACTGGACGAAGATCGGCCTCGACCCGCGGCAGCTGAACGCCCACATCGACTACCGACGCTACTGGGATGTGAAGCGCGCCGCCGGGGCGGCCCACGCCAGCCAGGGCGGCGGCATGTCGCGCAACCGGCTGCTGCCGGAGCCGTTCCAGCGTCGCTTCATGGCTACGGAGACCTACATCCGCGCCTACCCACCGCCAAGAGAGGGCGAACGCGAGCGAGACCTGTTTGCCGGCGTCGTGCCCGACAGCACCCCTACGGCCACCCAGGAGGACAAGGGACAATGACATTCCGACGTGTGATGCGACTTCTCGGCCTGTTGGCCGGCTTTGCGGCCGGGCTGACGGCGGCCATCGTGGCCGTCTTCACCCGCCGCATGATCGCCCCGACGCGCCAGCCGCTCTGGTGCGCGCCCACCGACATGGGCCTGGCCTATGAAAACGTTGACTTTCCCGCGCGCGATAGTGTACGCCTGTCGGGCTGGTTCATCCCGGCGACCCCGGTCGCCGGCGGCAACCCCACCGTCATCCTCGTCCACGGTTGGGGCTGGAACCGGCTGGGCGACGCCGCCGGCGACATCGTCGCTGATCTGAGCGGTTCGACGCCGGTGGAGCTGCTGCGGTTGGCCCACGCGCTGCATTACGACGGCTACCATGTGCTGATGTACGACCAGCGCAACCACGGCGAGAGCGCCGCCCACCCGCCGGTCACCTTTGGCCAGACCGAGGCCGAGGACTTGCTGGGGGCTATCGCCTACTTGCAAACGCGGCCGGAGGTGGACGCGGCGCGCCTGGGGGCCATTGGCTTCTCGATGGGCGCGAACGCCATTCTCTATGCGCTGGCTCGCACCGATAACTTGCGGGCGGCCATCGCTGTCCAGCCGATGACGATGACCACCTACAGTGAGGGCTACGCCGCCGATCTGCTGGGGCCGCTGGCCGCGGTGGTGCAGCCGTTGGTGGCGACAGCCTACGGGGCCATTACCGGTATCCCCCTGCGGGCGCTGCAACCGGCCTTTGCCGCCAGCGGCGCGGCCGCCGGCGAGGACGGCCGCTCGCTGACGCCGGTGCTCTTCGTGCAGTGCAAGGCCGACCGCTGGGGTTCGCTGGCCGATGCCGAACGGCTGGCCGCGGCCACGCCCGCCAGCGAGGGGCCGCTCTATGTCGATGGCGACCATCGCTATCAGGGCTATCAGTACCTCATCGACAACCCACGCATCGCCACGACGTTCTTGGAGCAGCATCTCTGAGCTAGGGGCCAGGGGCCAGGTTCCAGAGGCTAGTAAGAGCGTTCTTCCCTAGCGCCTGGAACCTGGAACCTGGAACCTGGTCCCTATTGGGGCGGACAATGCTCAGGCCGGTGACCGTTCTACGCACGAGGATCACGCCGCCGCGGCCTGGCCCGCGCACGCTGGAGCGGCCGCGCGTGACCTGTCTGCTGGCCGAGGCGCTGAACTACCGGCTGACGCTGGTGCAGGCCGGGGCGGGCTTCGGCAAGACGACGGCGCTGGCGGGGTTGGCCGCCCTGGGCCGGCCGCTGATCTGGTATCAGGTCATGCCCGAAGACCGCGATCCGCTGGTCTTCTTGCTACACCTCTGCCACGCCTCCCGTCTGGCCCTGCCGGAACTGAGCGACCTGCCCATCTCGCTACTGGAGTCATGGGAGGGCACCAGCAGCCCACTGCCCTCGACCCACGTCCTTGACGAGTGGCTCAATAGCTTCGCCGCCGCGCCCGTCGAACCGGCGCTGCTGGTGCTCGACGACGTCCATCTCGTTTCGTCGTCGCCGGAGATCGCCGGGCTGTTGGAGCGGCTGGTGAACCTGGCCCCAGCTGAGCTTCACATCGTCCTGGCAGGGCGCGCGCCGCTGAACCTGCCCGGCCTGGCCGGCTGGACAGCGCGCGGGCTGGTGCTAGCGGTTGAGCGCTCGGCGCTGGCCTTCACCGCCGAGGAAATTGCCACCCTCTTCGCGCAGACCTACGGCTATGAGCTGACCGCCGACGAGGCGGCGCGGCTCTTCCAGGCGACGGAGGGTTGGGCCATTGCCCTGCAACTCGTCTGGCAAAGCCTCCGCGGCGGCGCGTTCGCTTCTGTCGAAGAGGTGCTGTCTAATCAGGCGTCGTCACTCGACAGTCTCTTCCACCTGCTGGCCACGGAGATCTATGCCGGGCAGCCGGCCGATGTGCAGGCCTTCCTGCAAGCGACCTCCATCCTGCGCGTCATCACGCCGGAGGCGTGCGACGCGCTGGGCATCGGCAACAGCGCCGTCATGCTGGCCTATCTGCGGCGCATCGACCTGTTCCTCGTCGATCTGGGCGACGGCAGCCTACGCTATCACCACATCTTCCACAGCTTTCTGGAGCAACTGGCCGACCCCACCGCTCGGCGCATGACCCATCTGCTGGCCGCGGCCTACTTCCAGGTGGCGGCCAGCGACCCCGGCGAGGCGCTCTATCATCTGCAACAGGCGGGTGATATTGGCGCGATGGCCGCGCTGCTGGATGCCTATGGCGCGCAATTGCTGGCCTCAGGGCGGCTGGACACGCTGGCCGGCCATCTGGCCAACGTGCCGCCAGAGGTGCTGGGCGGCCACCCGGCACTGCTGTTCTACCTGGGCGAGTTGGCCCGGCTACGCAGCCGCTTCCAGGAGGCTCTGGGCTGGTACCAACAGGCCGAGACAGCCTGGCGCGAGCATGGCCAGATGGAGGGCGTCGGCCGGGCGCTGCGCGGCCAGGCACGTGTCTATCTCGACACGGTCAACCCCAGCCAGGCCGAGGCACTGCTGGAACAGTCGATCCGCCTGAGTGAAGGGGTCGAGGGGCACGAGATGCGCGCCCGGCTTTACGAACTGCTGGCTGAGAACAAGCTCAACGCCGGCCACATCGAGGCAGCCGAGAGCCTGCGACAGCAGGCCGAGGCCCTGCGCAGCGCCAGCCCGTCCGATTCGCAGTTGCTCTCCCGCGTGCTGCTGCGCACTGGCCGGCTGGACGAGGCCGCCCGCCGGCTGGAGGAGCGCGCCGCGGCCGAGCAACTGGCCCCGGTATTGACACCCCGCGCCCACCGCGAGACGCACCTGCTGTTGTCGCTGGTCTATGCCCTGCAGGGGCGGGGCGAGGACGCCTACGCCTGCGCCCGCGAGGGCGGACGCCGTGGCGTCGATCTGCGCTCGCCGTTCGTGACCGCCGTCGGCCACATGCGCGAGGGCCACGCCCTGTGCCTGCTGCCCGACGCGGGCCGCCGCGAGCAGGCCCGCGCCCAGTACGAAACGGCCATCGCCATCAGCCGCGAGTTGGCCGTGCCGCGGCTGATCGTCGAGGCCAGTTGGGGCCTGTGCCGCGTCTACGGCTACGCCGGCGACCTGGTGCGCGCCGAAGCCGCGGCGGCGCAGGGCATCGACATCGCCACGGCCGCGGGCGACGAGTGGATCGCCTCGCTGGTGCGCGTATCGATGGGCGCGGGCCTGGCCCTGGCGGAGCGCTATGAGGCCGCGCTGGAGTGGCTGACGCGGGCATTGCAGGGCTTTCAAGAATGCAGCGACGCCTTTGGGGCCTGCGCCGCGCGCCTGTGGCTGGCCACCGTCCGCCGGCAACAGGGCAAGCACGATCTCTTGCCACAACTGCTGCCCGCTGCCCTGGCCGCCTGTGAGGATAACGGCTACGACTACCTGCTGACGCGACCGACCTTTCTCGGCCCGCCCGATGAGCGCGTCTTCACGCCGCTGCTCATCCTGGCCCGCGCGCGGGGCTGGCGCGGCGAGTACGCCGGGCGGCTGCTGGCGGCGCTGGGCCTGGCCGCGGCCACGCACCACCCCGGCTACCGCGTGCGCGTGACCACGCTGGGCGGCTTCATGGCCTACAAGGGCGACACCGCCATCGCTTCCAACACCTGGCGGCGGGCCAAGGCGCGGCAGCTCTTCCAATTGCTCCTGACTTACCGGCGGTCTGGCCTCGACCGCGACCAGATTTTGGAGTATCTCTGGCCGGGCATAGAGCCGGCCGCCGCCGGGCGCAATTTCAAGGTGACGCTCAATACCCTCTATCAGGTACTGGAGCCTCACCGCCAGCCCGGCGCTGACTCCGCCTTCGTCCACCGCGAGGGCACGAGCTATTGCCTGCGGACGGGGGCCGATCTGTGGCTGGACGCCGAGCGCTTTGCCGGGCTGGTGGCCCAGGCGCGGGTCGCCCGGCGGCAACCCCCGGCGCGGGCGATGGCCCTCCTGGAAGAGGCCGTGGCTCTCTACAAGGGCGATTACCTGCCGGAGGCCATCTATGAAACGTGGGCCGCGGCCGAGCGCGAGCGGCTGGCGGTCATGTTCCTGGGCGCGGCCGACCATCTGGCCGAGTTGTACCTCGACAACCGGCGCTTTGAGCAGGCGGTCGAGATCGCCCACCGGCTGCTGTCGGCCGACAACTGTTGGGAGCGGGCCTACCGCCACCTGATGATCGCTTACCATCGCCTCGGCAACCGCGGCCAGATCGCCCGCACCTACCAGCGCTGCGTCCAGACCTTGCGCGAGGAACTGGATGTGGCCCCTACCGAGGAGACGACCGCCCTGTATGCTCAACTGACTGATTAGGGCCGGGGCGGGTCTCAGG
>DAOSMQ010000002.1:19983-21285 GCA_035372725.1 Promineifilum sp. (SeqCode) | reverse complement strand
CGACGGGGACGAAGATTTGGCCTGTCGGGGCGGATGTGGCGGCGAGACTCCCATCGACCGCTGTAGCCGGCGGTACAGGGAGCGGGGTAGCCGTCGGCTGCTCCGGTGGAGGCGCCTGGCGGCAGGCGGACAGACATAGCAGGCAAGCAATGAGAAGCAGTAGGGTGCGGCGCATCCACCCGATTATAGAGTGTCGTCTCGCTAAGTCGCTTTGATGCAGAGGATATTCTAAGAGGGTTCCGGAAGTCTGTTCTGGCTGGCCGCAATAAAGCCCTTCACCTCGTCAATGGAGTAACATGGCGTGCGCCGGTGAACGATGGCATGGCAATTGGGGCAGACAGGCACATCGTTCCCGAAGCCATGATCCCTTGGGTCGCCATATAGGCCTCAGCGTGCAAACACCACCACCTGCCAAATCAGCCCCTCATGGTGCGTGATCCGGCGCAGCCCGTTTGAGGCGGCCACAGCTTCTACGGCCGCCGTCGGATGGGCGAAGGAACGAAAGGCATCACCACGCAGGCGAGGGTAGAGGTTGAGAAGCGTCACGCCTACCTTCGTCCACCAGCCATCCCGCGGGTAGACCAGGCCCAGCAAGCGCCTGGCCCGGGCAGCGGCGCCGTGCATGAGGGCTTCCATGTCGGGATAGCAGCAGAGGACGCGATCCAGCGTTACGATGTCGGCCGCCTCGATCCGATCGGCCAGGCCACAAAATCGCCGTGGATATAGTGCGCGTCGCTGCCGTAGCCGCGTCTGTCGGCTTCCCGGCGGGCAATCGCCAGGTAAGCCCGTGAGGCGTCAACGTCCGTGGTCTCGACTACCCCGGCGGCGTGCAGTTCGTGTTGGATGATGCCGATGCCGCCGCCTATATCGAGTAGCGTCAGGCCGGCGACTCCGGTCGATGTCAGCGCGGCCAGGAGCTGCTTGGTCGTGCCGGTCGCGCCGTGTTGCCGGTAGTGGCGCAGATCGCTCTCAGCCACGCGCTGATTGAAGAATCGGTCTGCCCCCTGGCAGTGTGGGCAACAATTCATCTTCGCCTCCGCATATAGGGTATCCGCATCCAGGGTAAAGGTTAGGCGCGTCGAATGCAAGCCCGGATTTAAGGGCGCTGGCTGCGCTACGGGGATTGGCCAAGCGGCGCGTCTTCGGCAACCGGCCTGTGGCCTGTAGGGCGATTTGGCAAATCGCCCCACAACAGGAGAAGTTGGGCTACGGGATTGGCCAAGCGGCGCGTCTTCGGCAACCGGCCCGTGGCCTGTAGGGCGATTTGGCAAATCGCCCCACAACAGGAGAAGTTGGGCTACG
>DAOSMQ010000002.1:0-19883 GCA_035372725.1 Promineifilum sp. (SeqCode) | reverse complement strand
GGCCTGTAGGGCGATTTGGCAAATCGCCCCACAACAGGAGAAGTTGGGCTACGGGGATTGGCCAAGCGGCGCGTCTTCGGCAACCGGCCTGTGGCCTGTAGGGCGATTTGGCAAATCGCCCCACAACAGGAGAAGTTGGGCTACGGGATTGGCCAAGCGGCGCGTCTTCGGCAACCGGCCTGTGGCCTGTAGGGCGATTTGGCAAATCGCCCCACAACAGGAGAAGTTGGGCTACGGGATTGGCCAAGCGGCGCGTCTTCGGCAACCGGCCCGTGGCCTGTAGGGCGATTTGGCAAATCGCCCCACAACGCGAGAGAGGGGCGGCCGGGCGGCCACCCCTCTCTCACTGAAGGAGAAATGAAATGGAGAAGCAGAATCGGGCGGTTTAGTTGGGGTAGTGGACGAGCGGCGTCTCCTCGTCGAACTGCTCCTCTTCGGTCGAACCCTTGAGGGCCACAGTCGACGATTCCCCTTGCGAAACCGCTATCTGCACCTCGTCGAAGTAACCCGCGCCGACGAAGCTCTGATGCTTGATGGCGCGGAAGCCGTGCTCGTGCTCCATCTCGAACTCGCGCTGCTGGAAGTGCGAGTAGGCGGCCATGCCCGTCTCGCGGTAGCCCACGGACAGCTCGAACATGCTGGCGTTCAGCGTGTGGAAGCCGGCCAGGGTCACGAACTGGAAGGCATAGCCCATCTTGCCCAGTTCCTTCTGGAAATTGGCGATCTCCGACTCGCTCAGGTTGCGTCGCCAGTTGAACGACGGTGAGCAGTTGTAGGCCAGCAGCTTGCCGGGGAACTTGGCGTGGATGGCATCGGCGAACTGGCGCGCTTCCGCCATGTCCGGGTGCGAGGTCTCGCACCAGATGACGTCGGCGTAGGGGGCGTAGGCCAGGCCGCGGCTGATGGCGCACTCGATGCCGCCGTGGATGCGGTGGAAGCCCTCGACGGTGCGCTCGCCGTAGATGAACGGCACGTCGTTGGGGTCGATGTCGGTCGTCAACAGTTGCGCGCCGTTGGCGTCGGTGCGGGCGATGAGGACGGTGGGCACGCCCATGACGTCGGCCGCCAGCCGCGCCGCCACCAGCTTCTGAATGAACTCGCGCGTCGGCACGAGCACCTTGCCGCCCATGTGGCCGCACTTCTTGGCCGAGGAGAGCTGGTCCTCGAAGTGGACGCCGGCCGCGCCAGCCTCAATCATCGCCTTCATCAGCTCAAAGGCATTGAGCGAACCGCCGAAGCCCGACTCGGCATCGGCGACGATGGGCGCGAACCAGTACATGCCCTCTTCCTCGTTCATGTGGCTGATCTGGTCGGCGCGCATCAGGGCGTTGTTGATGCGCTTGACCATGTTGGGCACGCTGTCGGCCGGGTAGAGGCTCTGGTCGGGGTAGGTCTGGGCGGCGGTGTTGTTGTCGCCCGCCACCTGCCAGCCGCTCAGGTAAATGGCCTTCAGGCCAGCCTGCACCTGCTGCACGGCCTGGTTGCCGGTGATGGCCCCCAGCGCGGGCACAAACGGCTCCTGCTGCATCAACCGCCACAGTCGCTCCGCGCCCATGCGCGCCAGCGTGTACTCGATCTGCACCGAACCGCGCAGACGGATGACGTCCTCGGCCGAGTAGGGCCGGGTGATTCCCTGCCAGCGCTTGTTCAATTCCCAATCATCCTTCAGCTTAGCCACGTTATACGGTTTGAACATCCTCTTGTCTCCATTTCTTTCTGTTTGTAGGGCGGGTTGGCAACCCGCCTCTGTTCGTAAAGCGGGTTGGCAACCCGCCTCTGTTCGTAGGGCGGGTTGGCAACCCGCCTCTGTTCGTAGGGCGGGTTGGCAACCCGCCCTACAAGCCTAGTTCAGGTACTCGTAAGCCTTCAGCGTCAGGAAATCAGTGAACTGGTCGGCGACGCTGATCTCATCGAACAGGCGCGCGGCCAGTTCGTAATGGTTGTTGACGAAGTCCGCCTCGCCCACCCTGGCCCGCAGCTCGGCCAGCACCTCGGCGGTCAGGCCGCGGAAGAGGTCGCGGGTGATGGCGCGGCCGTCATCCAGCCGGGCGTTGGGGTTGTGGAGCCACTGCCAGATCTGCGAACGCGAGATCTCGGCCGTGGCCGCGTCCTCCATCAGGTTATAGATGGGCACGCAGCCGTTGCCGCTGAGCCAGGCGGCCATGTACTGGATGCCGACGTCGATGTTGGTGCGCAGGCCGGCGGCGGTGATCGTTCCGGTGGGGATGGCCAGCAGGTCGGCCGCGGTCACATGGACGTCCTCGCGCTTGCGGAAAATCTGGTTGGGCGTCGGCATGTAGCGGTCGAAGATGTCGCGGGCGATGGGCACCAGGCCGGGGTGGGCCACCCACGTGCCGTCGTGGCCGTCGCGGGCCTCGCGCTCCTTGTCGGCGCGCACCTTGGCCAGGGCCGCCTCGTTGGCCTCCGGGTCGTTCTTGATCGGGATTTGCGCCGCCATGCCGCCCATGGCGTGGATGTTACGGCGGTGGCAGGTCTTGATGACCAGTTGCGAGTAGGCGCGCATAAAGGGCACGGTCATGGTGACCTGAGCGCGGTCGGGCAGGAAGAACGCCGGGTGCTTCTGGAACTTCCGAATGGCGCTGAAGATGTAATCCCACCGGCCACAATTCAGGCCGGCCGAGTGCTCCCGCAACTCCCAGAGGATTTCGTCCATTTCGAAGGTGGCCAGGATGTTCTCGATCAGCACCGTGGCGCGGATCGTCCCCTGCGGCACGCCCAGGCGCTCCTGAGCCAGCACGAAGACATCGTTCCACAGCCGCGCCTCCACGTGGCTCTCCAGCTTGGGCAGGTAGAAGTAGGGGCCAGTGCCGCGGGCCAGCAGGTTGTGGACGTTGTGGAAGAAGTAGAGGCCGAAGTCGAACAGCGCGCCGGACAGCGGTTCGCCGTCCAGCAGGACGTGCTTCTCGCTCAGGTGCCAGCCGCGCGGCCGGACGAGCAGCACGGCCGTCTTCTCATTGAGGGCGTAGGCCTTGCCCTCCGGGCTGGTGAAGCTGATGACGCGATTGACGGCGTCGCGCAGGTTGAGCTGGCCCTCGATGGTCGCCGCCCAGGTGGGCGCGTGCGAATCCTCGAAGTCGGCCATATAGACGCTGGCCCCGGAGTTGAGCGCGTTGATGATCATCTTGCGGTCAACCGGGCCGGTGATTTCCACGCGGCGGTCTTGCAGGTCGGCGGGGATGGGGGCGACCGTCCACTCGGCGGCGCGGATGCCGGCCGTCTCTGGCAGGAAGTCGGGCATGACGCCGGCGTCAATGCGCTGTTGGCGCTCGACGCGCCGGGCCAATAGCTCCAGCCGCCGCCCGTTGAAGGCGCGCTGCAACTCAGCGACGAAGGCCAGCGCCTCGGGCGTCAGAATGCTGGCGAACTCCGCTGAGACCTCACCCTGGATAAGAAGGTTGTCTGCTTTCACCATGCTGATCCTCTCCTTGACTCAGGATAAACTTCACTGCCAGCGAAAATTCGCTAATGTTTTGGGCAGTATAAGGGCATGAACCGCTCTTTGTCAAGAAAAAACACCCTCTTTCTTGGCAATTAGCGAAAATTCGCTAGAATGACTCCCAGATGATGCGCGCCGTTACTAACGCACTGCGTCATTATAACGCAGAGTGTCATGAGTTGTAAAGTGATGAATGTCATGTTGGCCAACCGCCGGCCGCCGACCGCCGACCACGACTTCACCGCCCACTATTTACTGTTTACTGTTCACTACCTACTGACCCACTGACCACTGACCCACCATGTCCCTAGACCTCATCAACATCATTTTCGGCATGAAAGTGCGCCAGGCGCGGCTGGAGGCGGGGCTAACCCTGACCGACCTGGCCCGCCAGGCAGAGATGTCGCCGTCTTACCTGACCGAGATCGAGAAAGGCCGCAAGTACCCCCGCGCCGACAAGATCGTCAAGATGGCCGACGCATTGGGCAAGGCTTACGACGACCTGGTGTCGATTCGCCTCGCGCCGTCGCTGCAACAGCTGGAAACAACGCTGTCCTCCGCGACGATGCAGCGCTTCCCGTTTGAGGAGTTTGGCCTGGAACCGGCCGATGTGCTGGGCCTGATTACCCGCGAGCCGGAACGGGCCAGCGCTCTGCTCCACGCCGTCGTCGAGATCGCCCGGCGCTATGACCTACGCGAAGAGGAATTTCTGCGCGCCGCCCTGCGCTCCTATCAGGAGATGCACGAGAACTACTTCCCCGACCTGGAGGAGGCCGCCCTGCGCTTCAGCGCCGAGTTCGGCCCACGCTACGGCTTCGGCGAGACGACCCTACCGACGCTCGACACGCTGACCACGCTCTTGCGGCAGGAGTATGACTACAGCATCGACGACCGCGCCCTGGCCAACACCGAGGAACTGCGCGCCTTTCGCTCGCTGCTGCTGCCCGGCCGCCGGCCGCAGCTCTTCATCAACAGCCGCCTCTATGCCCGGCAGGTCAAGTTCATCTTGGCCCGCGAGATCGGCTATCGCTACCTTTCTCTGAAGGAGCGCTCGCTGATCTCCACCCCCGACCGGATCGATTCCTTCCAGCAACTGCTCAACGACGCCCGCGCCGCCTACTTCGGCGGGGCACTGCTGATGCCTCGCGTCCGGGTGCTGGCCGACCTGCAAGCTTTCTTCGCCCTGCCCACCTGGGAGCCGGCGCGCTTCTCGGCCATGCTGACCACCTACGAAGTCACGCCGGAGATGCTGCTCTACCGCTTCAGCGAGTTGATCCCGGAGTTCTTTGGCATCAAGCTGCACTTCCTGCGCTTCCACCACACCACGGGCACGGACGAGTACCATCTGGTGCGCCACCTGAACATGAACCAGCTCCTTGTGCCCAGCGGTATCGGCCTGTTGGAGCACCATTGCCGGCGCTGGCTGTCCATTCGCCTGCTGCCGGACACCCCGGGCGCGGCGGTCGACCCGCTGCCAGTGGGCATCCAGCTATCCGAGTTCCTGTCTACGCAGGAGCAATTTCTGTGCCTGGGCTTTGGCCGGCGCATGGTTCTCGCGCCCCAGGTGGCCAGCAGCGTCATCATCGGCTTCCGGGTGGACGCGGACCTGCGCGCGACCATCCGCTTCCTCGACGACCCCAACATTCCCCGCGACATCATCCACGAGACCTGCGAGCGCTGCCCGCTGACGCCGGAGCAATGCGCCGTCCGCGCCGCGCCGCCAACCCTGCTGGAGGCCCGCCGCGAGCAATTGGTGCGCAAGTTGGCCCTCAGTCAACTTCAGGCGCGCTATGGCACGGGCGATTAGCAATTGTCGGGCACAGGGCCATACCTTCCGGCCAGCGCCTCAGAAAGCGCGGGCACTGAGGTGTGGATAACTCGCACAAAGCTGTGGAAAACAGATCGGCCACTGGGGAAATCTGGACGCGCGTCCGCCGGGCGTGGCGGCGCGCGCTCATCTTTATATGGGCATCCGGCCGGCCGAAATGGCTATATATAGGGGTGCAGTGGTCTGAGATGCCCCCGGACATGGGCAGACTCAGCAACTGCTAGGACAAACGTTCGCCCCGGGCTTACCAACAGTCCATCCACCGCCCCGCCGCCCCGCCCCGCCACATAAGGCCTACGTGCCCGGCATTTGCGGCCACCACCCCCTATATATGGGCAGGCGTGGCAGTTATCCACGTTTCCCCAGCCCCTACTACGACTACTAAATAAGAAGATAGAAAATGTGATTCTATGGGAATTGTTTTCTTCGGCACCACGCTAGGCGCTATGGGGCCACAACCGGCAGGACAGCCAGATCGATTTCCACCTGCACCGCCGAAGCGCGGATCCAGCCCTGTTGATCGCCGGGCAGCCAGATGCGCACCCATTCGCTATCGGCCGTCCGCCCAATGAGGACGACGCTCTGGCCGGGCACGACGCGCAGGATGGGCGCGTTCGCGTCCGACGGCGTGGCATAGACGTAGACCACGGGTAGTCCGGTAGGCGGCGGGTTGCCGGTTGTCTGCGGGGGCGTCGTGGTCGTGGCCGCGGCCGTGGGCGGAGGCTGGGTTGGCGCGGTCGTGGCCGTCGGCGCGACGGTCGGCGCGGGGGTTGGCGTGGCCGGCCGTGTCGCGGTCGCCCGTGCGGTTGGTTGGGCCGTGGCACGCTCAGTCGGCGCAGTTGTGGCCGTAGCCGTGGCTCCGGGCGCTGGCGTGGCTGTGTCGAGGTTGGGGGCCGTGCCCTTGCCGCCGCCCGTGGGTGTCGCCCCCGGCGTAGCCGTGGCTGGACTGGGGGCTGTGCCCTTGCCTCCGGTCGTCGCTTCGGCCGTGGCTGTCGCCGGCATCGGCCCTGTGGCCGTGGGCGGGGCGCTGGTGGCTGTCGCCGTCGCCGCGGCGCTGCTGGGGCTGCTCATCTGCCAGCCGACGACCTGCGGCGGGGCGATACCCTCGATGACGGGCACGGCCTCCAGGGCCATGTCTACCCGGAGAATCTCCGCGGCGATCCAGCCCTCGCGCCCGTTCTCCAGACGCACCAGCAGCCAACGCGCGTCGTCAGAGCGGCCGCGAATGCCCAGCGTCTGCCCTTCGACGACGCTATCGACCGGCTCATAGAGGAAGCCGGGGCCGGCGTAGACGCGGTAGAACGCCGACAGTTCCGGCGGCGGCGCGTCGAGGAAGGGGGTGATGATGGGCAGGTCATGGATGCTGGCTGAGGGCAGGAAGGGGCTGTCGGCGCGCGCCCAGCCGGCCGGGCCGCCGGGCAGGCTGACGTGCACCCAGGTGGCGGCGTCGTTGCGGCCGTCGAGGGTCAGCACATCGCCCGGCTGGCCTGTGCCCACGCGCTGGTAGAGCGCGTCCGGCCCAGCGTAGACGGGGATGGAGTCGTTGGTCACAAAGGCGGTGATGCCCAGCAGGGCCACGTCGGCCACGGGCAGCGCGGCGATGTTGACGCCGGGTTGCAAGTAGCGGGCGTTGACCCAGCCACGATAGCCGTTGTATAGCTCTACCTGCGCCCAGGTGGCGGCGCGGTTGCGGCCGACGAGCTTGACCTGCTCGCCGTCCACCAGGTAGGCCACAGCCGTGTAGCTGACGTGCGGCCCGGTGCGCAGGTTGAGCGAACTGACGTCGACGCGGGCCTCGAAGGTGACCGGCGCGGGGACAGCCGTTGGCTGGGCCGCCTGCGCCTGGATGCGGCGCAGGCCCAGCGACAGGCCGGCGACCGCCACAGCGATCAGCAGGGCGACAAAGAGCGGCAAGCGAGAGCGAGAGAGGGTGTTGTTGTTCATGGCCAATACGACTCTTTAGGTTGCTGGGGCTTATCGGTACTGCCAAACCCTCTACTGGTGCAGTATAGGAGCGGCGACGCTTGCCGAAAAGGTACGGCGGCCAATATGATCACATTTTTCACAGGCGCGCCGCATTCATGGGCGTGGGCTTTTCATTCGTCGATACGAGCGCCTCGACCTGACCGGTGGCGACCCGGCGGCTCATTTCTGCGGGAGAGACTTCGGCCGCGCACCTGTCAGGTCTCCGGGCCACCAGCGACCACTAAATAGCCGTGCCCATGTCCGCGTCCGTTCGTAAAACGTCCGCCCCAGGGCTATAATATCCGGCGGTTCTTGCGGGAAAGATTACTATGGATTGGATCGCCGAGGCCCGTAGCGGCAACCCACGAGCCATCGCCCGGCTCATCACCCAGGTCGAACGTGGAGCCGCCGAGGCGCAGACGATTGTGCGCGCCCTCTACGCGGCCACCGGCCGCGCCCACATCGTCGGCGTTACCGGCCCGCCTGGCTCCGGCAAGAGCAGCCTGGTCAATGAGTTGGCTAAGGCTTTCCGGCCGCGCGGCCGGCGCGTCGGCATCGTCGCCGTGGACCCTAGCAGCCCGTTCACCGGTGGGGCGCTGCTGGGCGACCGCGTGCGCATGCGCGATCTGTCCGGCGACGAGGGCATCTTCGTCCGCAGCATGGCCTCGCGCGGCAGCCTGGGCGGGTTGGCGCGGGGCGTCGCCGCGGCGGTCAAGGTTCTCGACGCCTCTGGCTACGATTTCATTCTCATCGAGACCGTCGGCGCGGGCCAGGCCGAGGTCGATATTGCCGGCGCGGCCCACACCGTTGTCGTGCTGGAAGCGCCGGGCGCCGGCGACGACGTGCAATCGATCAAGGCCGGCATCCTGGAGATTGCCGATATCCTGGTGGTCAACAAGGCCGACCTCTTGGGCGCGAATCGGACGATCCGGTCGCTGGAGATGATGCTGCCCCTGGGGCCAGGCGCGGCCGACGACAGCAGCCATCACGCCCTCAGCGACGGCCACGACGGCCACGACAGCCACGGCAGCCTGCCCGCCCGTTGGGCCGTGCCCGTGTTGCCCACCATTGCCACGACCGGCCAGGGCGTGGCCGAGTTGGCGGCGACCATCGTCCAGCACGGCGATTATCTGCGCGCGTCTGGCGGCTGGGCGGCGCGCGAACAGGCGCGCAGCCGCGACGAGATCGAGCATTTGCTGAGTGACCGTTTCATTGACCGGCTGGCGGCGGCCGTGCCGGCCGAAGAGCGCGCCGCCCTCATTGCCGCCGTGGCCGAGCGCCGCCTTGACCCCTATACGGCGGCCGACCGCCTCTTCGCCGGCGCGGCCGCCGCCCTGGCCGGCGCGGCGACCCCCTTGGCCGGTTCAGCCGGCATCTAGCACTCTGGAGCATCCTACATGTACGGCGACATCAAACTCTATGCCGGCTCCGCCTGTCCCGAACTGGCGCAGCGCGTGGCCAGCTACATCGGCATCCGCCTTAGCCGTTGGGACATCACCACATTTGCCAACGAGAACATCTTCATCCGGCTCAACAGCAGCGTTCGCGGCCAGGATGTCTACCTGATCCAGACCCACAGCAAGCCCATCCATAGCAACATCATGGAGATGCTGATCGCCATCGACTGCTTCAAGCGCGACTCGGCCGGGCGGGTGACGGTGGTCATCCCCTACATGAGCTACTCGCAGAGCGACAAGAAAGACCAGCCGCGCGTGCCCATCACTGCCCGCCTGTTGGCCGACATGATCGAAATCGCCGGGGCCGATCGCTGGGTGACTATTGACCTGCACGCCGGGCAGATTCAGGGCTTCTACAAGATTCCCGGCGACTCGCTGACCGCGCTGCACATCATCTGCAAGCACATTCGCGCCAAGAACCTCAACGGCACGGTCGTCACCACTGACCTGGGCTTCGCCAAGGGCGGGCGCAACTACGCCGAAGCGCTGGGCTTCCCGCTGGCTTTCGTCGAGAAGCGGCGCGTGGGGGCGGCCGGCACGCGCGAGGCCCTGACGCTCATCGGCAGCGTGGCGGGCCGCGACGTTCTCATCGTTGACGACCTGGTCGACACGGCCGGCTCCGTCCAGCAGGCCGTTGAGATCGTCCGCGCCCACGGCGCGGGCGACGTCTACCTGGCCTTCACCCATGCCGTTCTGTCTCCGCCGGCCATTGAGCGGCTGGGCAGCCTGGGCCTTAAGGAGATCATTACCACCGACACCCTGCCCGTTGCCCCAAATGACCGGCTGCCCAACATGACTGTTCTGACCGTGGCCGAGCTGCTGGGTGAGGTGATTATCCGCTCGCATGAGGGGCGCAGTGTTGGCGAACTGTTCAACGAGTAAGCCGGCTGGTGGTTGTGCTTCGCGGCGGCTTGGCCGGTCGCCCGGCGCGCCCGCACAGACGGGCCATCCTTCCCTCAGGCAAGACGCGGGTTAAGAAAGCTGCCTTGCCCTTGCGTCGTTCACTATAATAGGTCTTGCCATGTTCAAGAAAATCGTTTCCAGCATCGTCGGCGATGCCAACAAGAAGATCATCAATAGCCTGAAGCCCAGCGTGGCGGCTATCAACGCGCTGGAGCCGCAATTGACGCCGCTGTCCGCTGACGCCCTGCGCGAGCGCTCGCTGGCGCTCAAGGATCGGGTGGCCGGCGGGGCGGAGCTAGATGACGTCCTCAACGAGGCCTTTGCCCTTGTGCGCGAGGCGTCGCGGCGGGCCATCGGGTTGCGTCCCTATGACGTGCAACTGATGGGCGGCATGTTGCTCCACCAGGGTGAGGTTGTCGAGATGCGCACCGGCGAGGGTAAGACGCTGGTCGCTACGCTGCCACTGTATCTCAATGCCCTGACCGGCAACGGCGTCCATCTGGTCACAGTCAACGAATACCTGGCCCGGCGCGACGGCGGCTGGATGGGCAAGATTTTCCACGCTCTCGGCCTGTCTGTCGGCGTCATCGGCCCGTTGCAGTTCTCGGCCCTGTTCGACCCGGAGTACGTCAACCCCGGCGCTGAGTTGGAAGATGAGCGGCTCGTCCACTGGCGGCCGTGCAACCGCGAGCAAGCCTATCAGGCCGATATCACCTACGGCATCAGCTCTGAGTTCGGCTTCGACTATCTGCGCGACAACATGGCCGTGCGCCAGGACCAACTCGTCCAGCGCGGCCTGAACTACGCCATCATCGACGAGGTTGACAACATCCTCATTGACGAGGCGCGCACGCCGCTGATCATCTCCGGGCCGGCGGCGCGCAGCAGCAAGGACTACTCCCGCTTTGCCGAGTACGTCCGCCGCCTGCGCCCCAACACGGCCGACGAAGATGAAGACCCCAACGGCCACTACGACATCGACGAGAAGAGCCGCAGCATCAGCCTGACGGAAATCGGCCTGAGCGAAATCGAAAAGCGCATCGAGGAGATGGACCCCGACGCCGGCGACAGCCTCTATGACCCGCGTTTCTACCATCTGACCTACTATCTCGACAATGCCCTGCGCGCCCAGTATCTCTATAAGCGCGACGTGGACTATGTCGTCCAGGGAGATGAGGTCATCATCGTCGATGACTTCACCGGCCGCCTCATGCCCGGCCGGCGCTACTCCGACGGTTTGCACGAAGCCATCGAGGCCAAGGAGGGCGTCGATGTGCAGCGCGAGACGGTGACGGTGGCGACCATCACGCTGCAAAACTACTTCCGCCTCTACGACAAGCTGGCCGGCATGACCGGTACGGCCCTGACCGACGCCGAGGAATTCGAGGAGATCTACGAGCTGGGCGTCACGCCGCTGCCGACCAACGTCGAGTACATCATCGAGACGGGCCAGATGGGGTTGGAGACGCGCCGCGAGAAGGTCGATGGCGCGGAGGCTGTGGTCTACGTCAAGCCGCAGACGGGCGAGCCGGTCTACTATAAGCGCGTGGACTCGGCCGACCAGGTCTACGGCACGAGCGAGGCCAAAGACCAGGCCATCATCAACGAGATCAAGCGCGTCCACCAGACGGGCCGGCCCATTCTGGTCGGCACAACCTCGGTCGAGCACTCGGAGACGATTGCCAAGCTGCTGACCCGCGCGGGCATCCGCCACAACGTCCTCAACGCCAAGATGCACCAGTCCGAGGCGCTCGTCGTGGCCCAGGCCGGCCGGCGGCAGGCCGTGACTATTTCTACCAATATGGCCGGCCGCGGCACCGACATCCTCCTGGGCGGCAACGCCGAGGGGTTGGCCGCCGAAGCGTTGGAAAGCGAGATGTTCGACCGGCCGATGCTGGCCCAGCTGGCGCTCAAGCTCGTGAGCGAAGGGCAAGAGGCCGCCCGCGACATCGCCCGCAAGAGCAACCGGCTGACCGAAGACCTTGTCGATGCTCTGCTGGAGACCCGCGACCGCTTCGACGCCGCCATGACTGAGATCGAGCAAGTGCAGGTCATGGGCTACCTGGCCCGTGTGCTGCAAGAGCCGTATAGCATCGACTACAACGACCTGGTGACGACGCTGCGCCTGGTGCGCACTGGCGAACTGGCCCAGGCGCGAGCCTTTGTAGAGAGCCTGGACCAGGACGTGGCTTTGGTCGATGAGATTTTGCGCCGTCAGACAGAACTCATCCGCTGGCAGAACATCCACGCTGACGAAAAGCTGGCCGCGCAATTCCTGGCCGAACAGGTCTTTGAGCGCCACTACAACGCCCGCGCCGCGCTCATCCGCGCCGTGTTGGGCGACCGGCCCGACGAAGCCCGGCGGCTGGTGGAGACCATCCCTGGCCTCGGCCCACAGCACATCAGCCGCATTGAGGAGTTGCGCGCCCAGGCCCGCCGCGATAAGGAAGACATCTGGCGGTTGGGCGGTCTGCACGTTGTCGGTTCCGAGCGGCACGAGTCGCGGCGCATCGACAACCAGTTGCGCGGCCGCGCCGCCCGCCAGGGCGACCCCGGTTCATCGCGCTTCTTCCTCTCGCTGGAAGACGACCTGATGCGGCGCTTCGGCGGCGAACGGCTGAAGGGCTTCATGTCCCGCACCAACATTCCGGAGGACATGCCTATCGAGAGCGGTCTGCTGGACAAGATCATCGAAAGCTCGCAGGAGCGCGTCGAGGGCTACAACTTCGACATGCGCAAGAACGTCGTCGAGTACGACGACGTGATGAGCAAGCAGCGCCAGGCCATCTACGGCGAGCGCCGCGCCATCCTCATGGGCGGTGACGTCGACCTGGATGCCAAGGTGGATGCTGCCTTCGATGACGCCATCGCCGCCCTGGTAGAGAACTACATCGACGCCTACCCCAGCTACATCCGCGGCGAAGTGGAGCGCGTCGTCAACGACTTCACCACCGACGCCACCAACACGGTCAACGTGGCCGCCGTTTTGCGCCGGCTGGGGCCGATGCTGCCCCTGCTGGCCGATCTGGAGCGCGACGAGTTGGAGCGCCTGTCGCCCGACCGGCTGACCTCACGGCTGGCCTCATTGGCCCACGAGCAGGAGCGCCAGGGCACGAACCTATTGCAGTTGCTACAGGCGATGGGCCGCTTCCTGCCGCTGGTGCCGCCCGTGCCCAATCTGGGCGCGCTGGCGACGCACAAGGGTGGCCAGGTGCAGACCCGCGACCGCCTGCGCGCCGGCTTCATCGCCCAGGTGCAGATGCTCTACAACGAGTTCCTGGCCGAGACGATTGACCAGGCCGACCGCGAGCCGATCTGGGCCGAGGCGGAGAGCGAGCTAAACCGCGCTTTCAGCCAGTTCAGCCTCGACGGCCTGTCGGTCAAGAACATGGAGGAGCGCCAGCGCCACTTCCGCGCCGAGGTAGACCGCGTTCTGAGCGATTTGCTGGTGCAGAGTTTGCAGGAACTGAATGGTGAGCAGCTGGCTACGGCGCTGGAGCAGTACATCGATCAGCAGCAGGCCAAGTGGCGGCAGCTCATCGGCAACGAGGAGTACCAGAACTACGAGCGGCTGCTGCTGCTGTCGGCCATCGACCGCGAGTGGCGCGACTATCTGACGGCCATGGATGACCTGCGGCGCGAGATCGGCTTGCAGGCCTTCGGCCAGCGCGATCCCAAGATCGAATACAAGAAGCGCTCGTTTGAGATGTTCGGCGACATGCGCAAGAACATCGACCGCGACATTGCCGACCGCTTCTTCCGCGGGATTGCCGATCACCAGATTTTCATCCAGCAACAGCAGCAGGAAGTGGCCTACAAGGTGCAGTCGCAGGACGCCGGCTACCAGACCGTCAAGCGCGAGAAGGGCAAGGGCACCGAAGTGCGCAAGGACAGCCCGGACGTGGGCCGCAACGACCCCTGCCCGTGTGGCAGCGGCCGGAAGTACAAGAACTGCCACGGCCGGCCGGGCGCGGCCATGCTGGCCGGCGGCGGTGGCAACGGCCAGACCATCGCCCAGCCCGCGGCCAAGGCGAAGCCGCAGCCGCAGAAGAAGAAGGCGCGGCGGTAAGTTTTAGAAACCGAGTTCCTTCTGAGGAACTCGGTTTCTATGATGCAGGCGGAGGATGGATGGAGCGAGTTGCCAAACTTCACATTGAAAAACTCCCGGAGGGTGTGTACCTGGCTACATCGGACGACATTCCAGGTTTGGTAGCTCAGGGGCGGACGATTAAGGATACCACTCCTGTTATTACTTCAGTGCCAGAGATAGTGCCAAGAACTCACTATACTTTTGCCCTGCTACTTCCACAGCCGCCCTTTCCTCTTCACTTAGTACCCGGAAGAGATTGAGTTCGATGACGAGCGATGTTTTCGCAAGCGTCCGCCGCCACGTCCCCACAATCCGCCCATCCATGACGATCACGTTCTGTAAGGCATTGCCCATTGTTGCCAGCCGCGCGCCATCCTCGGCGCTGACGATGGCGCGGCGATCCTTATAGCCGATGGTGTACTCGTCATAGATTGACAGCAGATAGACGGTCGGCGACGGGGAGCGCGGCGGCAGAGGATCATCGGCGAACCAGTAGGTCTGCCCATCGACCGTCTCGCTGTCCAGCTCGCCGGCGACCGCGTCCAGCCCCTGCCGCGCCTCGGTCAGCGTCAGCCCCGACCAGTTGGCGAAGTCGGCCGGCGTGGCCGGGCCGTGGCTCAGGAAGAAGCGTCGCGCCACTGCCACCAGCGCCTCGTTGCGCGCCAACGCCCGCCCGCCCGGCGCGCGCTCGTCCAGAAGCATGTAGGTGAATTGCTTGCCGCGCCGCGGGCCGCTGACGATCAGCCCCTCCAACTCGGCGTGCATGACGATGTAGGCCAGGCGTTGCCCGGCGCGATCCGTCCCGCCGGCGGCGATGCCGGCCTCGTCGAGGGCGCTCTTCAGCTCGTCGCGGGTCAGCGCCCGGCCGTCCAGGGCGCGGGCGATGACCTCGGCGCTGCGGCTCAGCATGGTCGCGTCAAGGCCCAGTTGCCGGTACATGCTGCCGTTGGCCTGGTGGACGCGCGGCGCGGTCAGCGCCAGCAGCGGCCGGATGTCGTCGGGGGCGACGAAGTGCCACGTCGGCCGCAGCACATGAGTGCGCAGGATCAGCCCCTCATTGAAGGCCTGTTCGATGGCCGCGTCCGTCGTCGGCGGCAGCCGTTGGCCCAGCGCCCACTTGGCGGTGGCGTAGTCCTGCGCCTGGACGGCCACCAGCCAGGCGACGACCTCGGCCGCTGTCGTGAACGTCGTTTCTGTCAGGCGCTGGTTGGCCAGCCGGGCGTGGGCAATGTCATCTTGATTCATTGAGGGATTGTCTTTGCAGGAAGAACCTCACGCAAAGGACGCGAAGGAAGCAATCTCATTTTTCTTTGCGTCTTGGCTTCCTTTGCGGCTTTGCGTGAGGTTCTTATTTCATTTCCATCCAATCTAATGCTGACAGTTGGGGCAGTAGTGGGTGCTGCGCCCGCCCAGGACAATGCGCTCAATTGGCCCGCCGCAAACGTAGCACGATTGCCCCGTGCGGCGAAAGACGGCCACGGCATTCTGCATGTCGCCCTTCTGGCCATCGGGCTTGACGTAGGTGCTGATGCTGGCCCCCTCGCGGGCGATACCCAGGGCCAGCACCTTGCGGATGGCAGCGTGCAGGGCGGCGACCTCGTCGGGCGTCAGGGTGTGGCTGTGGCGGGTGGGCAACAGGCCGGCGTCGAACAGCGCTTCGTCGGCATAGATGTTGCCGATGCCGGCGATGAAGGTCTGGTCAAGCAGCAGCGGCTTGAGCACGCGCCGCCGCCGGGCCAGCGCCGCCGCCAGCGCCTCGGCCGAGAAGTCGTCGGCCAGCGGCTCCGGGCCGAGCGGGCCAAGCACGCCGTCGGGGTCGCGCAGCAGGTAGACGCGGCCGAACTTGCGCGGGTCGCGGAAGCGCAACTCGCCGCCGTCGTCCAGCAGGAAGACCGTGTGGGCATAGGGGTCAGGCGGCGCGTCGCCGGGCACGACCGACAGGTGGCCGCTCATCTTCAGGTGGATGACCAGCGTCTCGTCGTCGCTCAGCGTGAAGACGAGATACTTGCCGCGGCGATCGATGGCCTCGATGCGCCGGCCGGCGATGCGCGCCGCCAGCTCGTCGGGCGCGGGTTGGGCGATGTGGCGCGGCCAGTCGTTGCGCAGATCAATGATGGTGCGGCCCAGCAGCGGCCGCCGCAGCGCGCGAACAAAGGTTTCAACTTCGGGCAACTCGGGCATGGGCCGATTATAGCCGAGAACGAAGAGGCTCACGCAAAGGACGCGAAGAGGGCAAAGGACGCAAAGAAGAACTTTTATCTCCTTTGCGCCTTCGCGTGAGCGTTTTATTCTTCGTCGCCGCGCTGATGGTTGTCGATGAGGTCGAAGAGGTCAACGGTGCGTTCGGTGTCTTCCCATTGTCCTTCGATGATGCAGGGGCGGCGCAGGCGGGCGATGAACAGGTCGGAACCGAGGTACATTTCACCGACCTCGCGTCCGTGGGTGTGATCGTTGCGCTGCAAGAGTTCGTTTAGCGCCTCGCGAATCCGCAGCGTCGGCTTCGAAGGCAGTTCGTCTGTCATTGTTGTCCCTCGGCCTCTTCCCATACTTTCACCACACCCTGTCCTGCATTGTAGTCCTGCGCCTGGCGCGTGCCGTGAAAATGGCGTATAAATTCGCGTCGGCAGAGTGGGCGCGGGTCGCGATATGAGTCGCGCATAAGCACGGGCCGGCGCGGCTAACCATGACACCCGCATGACCCTGACATGACTTCCGGCACATCCTATCATCACCCCGGAATGCTATTCTAGTGACAGTTGATCCACGTTCGACAGTTCAGATGCAAAGAGGTAGTTGTCATGTCCACCCGCTCCCATCGCATTCGCGAAAACCGTAATCCTATGCTCGGCGGTCTGCTGCTCACCTTGGGCGGCATTCTGGCCCTGATCGCTCAATTCGTACCCGATCGTTGGGGCTTCAGCTTTGGCGTAGTGGTCCTGCTGGGCCTGGGCGCGGCCTTTATCATCGTCGGCATCCTGACCCGCGCACCGGGCTGGTTCATCCCCGGCGGCATCCTGACCGGTATCGGCGCGGGTGTCGCCCTGACGGACGGCCCGCTGGCGCGCCTGCTGCCCGCCAACGTGCTGCCCGGCGACGACGGCGGCCTGTTCATGCTCGCCTTCGCCGGCGGCTGGTTCCTGATCACCCTCCTGACGGCGCTCTTCACCGACAGGACGCAGTGGTGGCCGATCATCCCCGGAACCATCATGGCCCTCATCGGCCTGGCCGCGGGCTTCGGCAGCATCTTCGCCACGACGCTGACCCTGCTGGGCAAGCTTTGGCCCATCGCCCTTATCCTCGTTGGCCTCTACGTCCTCTTCGCCGGCCGGCGCTCGAGCCACCACGACGCTGACGAAGCCGAGAAGTTCGTCGAAAAGGCCTGAACCCGGTAGGCGCGTCACTCTTTCCGAAGGGTGACGCGCCTTTTTCTCTCAACGCCAATCCGCAAGACTCGACACATCGTCCTCGGAGGCCCTCATGAACACCCCCATCGTCACCGCCAGGAACCTGCGCAAGACCTTCGGCGACTTTGAAGCGGTCAAAGGTATCTCGTTCAGCGTCCTGCGTGGCGAGATCTTCAGCCTGCTCGGCCCCAACGGCGCGGGCAAGACGACGACCATCAACATGCTCAGCTGCCTGCTGGAGCCGACGGCGGGCACGGCCGAGATCGCCGGCCATGCCATTCCCGGCGACACGCTCGGCGTCCGCCGCGCCATCGGCGTCGTGCCGCAGGAGATCGCCCTCTACGACGCGCTGACCGCCCGGCAGAACCTGGAGTTCTGGGGCCGCCTCTATGACATGCGCGGCCAGGCCCTGGCCCGGCGCGTGGACGAAGTGCTGGAGCAAGTTGGCCTGCTCGACCGCGCCCAGGACAAGGTCAAGACCTTTTCCGGTGGCATGAAGCGGCGCATCAACATCGCCGCCGGGCTGCTCCACAAGCCGCAACTGTTGTTCATGGACGAGCCGACCGTCGGCATCGACCCGCAGAGCCGCCGGCGCATCCTCGACATGGTCAAGGAGTTGCGCGATGGCGGCATGACAGTGCTCTACACGACCCATTACATGGAGGAGGCCGAGGAGCTGTCCGACCGCGTGGGCATCATCGACCAGGGCCAGCTCATCGCCCTGGGCACGCAGGCCGAGTTGACCCGCGTCGTTGGTGAGCAGGAGACGCTGCGGCTGCACCTGGCTGAGGAGGCGGCGGCCGAGGTGGCCGCTGTCGGCGGCGACAGGGCGGCCGCGTCGCCCGATGGTGGCCTGTCGCTCTTCAACGGCCTGCCGGGCGTGCTGCGCGTCTCGACCGTCGATCACCAGATCGTCGTCAATGTCGCCGATGCCGGCGCGGCCCTGCCCGGCGTCGTCGGCCGGGCCAACACGCTGGGCTTGCATGTGCGCTCCGTCGACATCGAGGAGCCGAATCTGGAAGCCGTCTTCCTACATCTGACCGGCCGCGGCCTGCGCAACTAGGGCCTGGCTCGCTGGAGAGGCGATCATGAACAAAGTCCTCACCATCATGTGGAAAGACGCCCGCGTCCTGTTCGGGGATTGGGCCGCGGTGGCTCTCATCATTGCCGGGCCGCTGGTGCTGGCCCTGGGCATGGGGCTGGTCACGGGCGCGTTCAGTGGCGGCGACGCGCCGGCCATCGGCCGCATTCCCGTCGTCCTCGTCGATGAAGACGGCGGGCAGCTCGCCGCGGCTCTGGCCGGCCTGCTGACGGGCAACGACCTGAGCGACCTTCTCGCCGTGGAGGCGCTGACTGACCCTGACGCCGCCCGCGCCCGCGTGGCCGCCGGCGACGCCAGCGCCGCCGTGCTCATCCCGGCCGGCTTCAGCGACAGTTTCATGCCCGACATGGCCACCGGTGAGTTGCCCGCGCCCGTCGCCGCCGTCGTCGTCGGTGATCCGGGCGCGCCGGTGGGCGCGGCCGTCGTGCGCAGCGTCGTCGACGCGTTCGCTGCCCGCGCCGACACGGCCGTGGCCGGTGTGCGCGCCGGCCTGACGCAACTGGCCAGCAGCGGCGCGGCGTCGCCGGCGGAGTTGCCGGCGCTCGGCCAACGCCTGGGCGAGGCGCTCTTTGCCGATGGCGCCGTGGCCGCGACTGCGTCCGTCATCCGTGTCGAGACGCGCAACGTGACCGCTACGGGCCAGCCTTTTAACCCCCTGGCCTACTTCGCGCCGGGCATGGCCCTGCTGTTTCTGATGTACGCCGTCACCCTGGGCGCGCGGACGCTGCTGTCGGAGCGACGCGAGGGCACGCTGGCGCGGATGCTGGCCGCGCCGGTCAGCAGCGCGCAGGTGCTCGGCGGCAAGGTCGGCGGCATCTTCCTGGGCGGCTTCATCCAACTGGCAGCGCTCATCCTCCTGACGACGCTGCTGTTCCGGCTGAACTGGGGCAACCCGCTCAGCGTGGCCCTGCTGGTCGTGGCCGCGGCCCTGGCCGCCACCGGTTGGGGGCTGCTCATCGCCGCCGTCGCCGCCAACTCCGGCCAGATCACCAACATGGGCATGGCCCTGACGCTGCTCTTTGGCATCCTGGGTGGCAGCTTCGTGCCCCTGAACGACGCCTGGCCGGCGCTCGACTGGCTCAGCCGCATCACGCCCAACCGCTGGGCGCTGGACGGCTTCACGGCGCTGGCCGCGGGCGACGGTGGCGCGGCCGTCCTCGTGCCCGTCGCCGCGCTGCTGGTCATGGCCGTGGTGCTTTTCGCTGCCGCGGCGCTGCTCTTCCGCCGCCGGCAGGGGGCGCTCCTGACAGCTTAGCGGCCAATGCTCGCGCTCATCAGGTGACGACAATGCTCAATAAACTGGCCGCCATCATTCGCAAAGATACGCTCCTCCGCTTCGAGGGGCGTTCGGAACTGCTGTTCTTCCTGATCCTGCCGCTGGTGTTCACCTTTCTTATCGGTGGCGGTATGCCCGCGGCCAGCGGCGGCGACAATCGCATCTTCCTGCCTGTGGCCGACGAGGACGGCACAGCGCGCTCGGCTGCCCTCGTGGCCGCGCTGGCCGCTGGCGACACCGTCCGGCCAGAAGTGATGGGGCGGGCCAATGCCGAGGCGCTGCTGGACGATGAAGCTGTCGCCGCCGTGCTGGTCATCCCCGCCGGCTTCGGCGCGGCGCTGACGGCCGACGGCCTGGCCGCCGGACAGCCGGCCGACGTGGTCGTGTTGGCCCTGCCCACC
>DAOSMQ010000001.1:7014-23596 GCA_035372725.1 Promineifilum sp. (SeqCode) | reverse complement strand
AGTCGTTAGCCGTCGCCTTGCTTATGGTGCTGTTGCTCACCCTGGCGTTGGGCAGCAGCGTGTCCGCCGCGCCACCCACGCCGGCGGCCACACCTGACTTTGGCCCCAATGTGATCATCTTCGATCCCGGCATGCCCACGGCCGACATCCAGGCCACGGTTGACTCCATCTATGCCCAGCAAGTCGACGACGAAATGGGGCCGAACCGCTATGCCCTGCTTTTCAAGCCCGGCGTCTATGGCAGCGCCGCGACGCCGCTGATCGTCAAGGTGGGCTACTATACCGAGGTCGCCGGCCTGGGCCTGTTGCCGACCGACGTGGTGATCAACGGGCACGTTGATGTCTACAATCGCTGCCTGGCCGCCGATAATTGTATCGCGCTGGTCAACTTCTGGCGGTCGGTAAGCAACCTGACGATCAATGTCATGGGTCTTAGCGACTGCCGTGCCTCGGGCAATTTCTGGGCTGTCTCGCAGGCGTCGCCGATGCGCCGGGTCAATATTACCGGCGGCAACCTGACGTTGATGGATTACTGCACCGCCGGCCCGCAGTACGCCAGCGGCGGCTTCATTGCCGATTCCCAGACCGGCTACATTATCAACGGCTCGCAACAGCAGTTCCTGGTGCGCAATAGCATCATCGGCGGCTGGTCGAACGGCGTCTGGAATGTGGTCTTCTCCGGCGTGCTCGGCGCGCCGCCGAACTCCTTCGGCTCCACGCCTTATGACCCACCCCCCTACACGACTCTGGACGTCAGCCCACTCACGCGCGAAAAGCCGTTCCTGTACGTGGATGATAACGGCAAATTCAACGTCTTCGTGCCCACGGCGCGCATGCGCTCGGCCGGCACGACGTGGAGCGACGGCCCGGCGGCGGGCATATCTATCCCCATCAACAAGTTTTTCCTCGCCCGGCCGACCGATAGCATCAGTAAGATTAACCTCGCCCTCAAGCGCGGCATGAATGTGATCTTTACTCCTGGCGTCTATCAGATTGATAAGACACTTTTTGTCAACCGGCGCGACACCGTGGTGCTGGGCCTGGGCATCGCCACATTGGTACCGCAGCATGGCAACATGGCCATGCGGGTAGCCAACACACCGGGGGTGATACTGGCCGGACTGATGTTTGACGCTGGCCCGCAGAATTCTTCGGCCCTGCTTCAGATTGGCTCGCGCCATGTGCCTGTCCGGCCGAACGACCACAGGAACCCCACCCTGCTGGCCGACATTTTCTTCCGCATTGGCGGAGCCACGCCCGGCAAGGCCACGACCAGCCTCGTGGTGAATAGCAACTACGTGGTGTTGGACAATATCTGGGCCTGGCGCGCCGACCACGGCAATGGCGTAGGCTGGACGGAGAACACGGCCGACACCGGCGTCATTGTCAACGGCAACTTCGTGACGGCTTATGGGCTATTCGTGGAGCATTACCAGAAGACGGAGACGATCTGGAACGGGGAATATGGCCGCACGATCTTCTTCCAGAACGAAATGCCCTATGACCCGCCGAGCCAGGCCGCCTGGCAACACGACGGCGTGAATGGCTATCCCGCCTACAAGGTGGCCGATTCAGTCACGAACCACGGCGCGTGGGGCATGGGCAGTTACAGCTTCTTCAACGCCGGCCCGGACATCCACGCCGAGCGCGCCTTCGAGGCTCCCGTCGCGCCCAGCGTGAAGTTCTATAGCCTGGTGACCGTTTTCCTCAACGGCAACGGTGGCATCGACCACGTGATCAACGACACCGGCGCGGCTGTCAATTCGACGAACCAGGTGTCAAACGTTGTCAGCTACCCGTAAGATGAATGTGGAATGGCGAATTAGGAATTAGGAATGGTAAGGAAGCGCGGACTCAAGGGACTCTTGGTTCCTAATTCCTAATTCGCAATTAAATCTGGTTTTGCGCGCGGTAGTCGGCGATGGCCTGGCGCAGCGTGGCGCGGTTGCCGAGGGCCGCGCGGGCCGGGGCAACGAGTTGCTGCTCGTAGACCGTGCCGACCTGGTTGGCCTGGTCGGCCGTCGTGCGTGCCCGGGCGATGACCTCGTCGCGGATGGGCCGCAGGAAGCGCCGCTGCAGGGCCGGCTCGCCGTCGATGCGTTGCAGCCACACGTCCAGCGGCTGGGCGATGTTCGTGTCCAGCCCGGCGATGGTGCTGGGCGTCTCGGCCAGCAGCGCGGTCAGCGCGCCCATGACGCCGGCGGCTTTCTCGCCCGCGCCGCCCGGTAGCCAGCGCCGCATGCCTTCAAACCAGTCCTGGAGCATCTCCAGGAAATTACCCACGCGGTCGACGGCGCGCTGCAACCAGCCCTCAATGTCGGCATAGAAGCCGCGCATCTTTTCCCCCTGGACGCCCAACCATTGCCGGCCGCTGTCGAGCAGGGGAATATGGGCTTCGACTTCGCTCAGAGCCAGTTGGCCACCGTCTAGCCCGGCGGCCAACGCGGGCACACCCCCCAGCAATTCGCCGATCTTTTCGCCCACCGCGCCCAGTCCGCTCTCGACAATGCCACCGAGGTCAGCGCCATCCAACTGCTCATAGAGCGCCACCAACCCGCCGAGAACGCCCAGCTTCGTGCGCGCGCCGTCCAACTCTAGCGACAGCGCGTCATGGGCGCTGCGGACGTTGACCTCACCGGCCCGGGCCGCCTCCAGGTCGCGTAGCGCCTGGTCGAGTTGCGCCCGCAATTGCATATTCTCCGCCTGCGACGCGGCCAGTTGCCCCAATGCGTCTTCGGCGCTGTTCACCACTTGCCCGGCGGGCACGATCGGCGCGAGTGTCGGATAAATATCCACCACACCCCCGCTGGTAATCGCCACGGGGGCCGGACCGGTGGAGATGACTACGTCGGCTGGTGAGATCGTATGCTTAAGGATGGCTGCCCCGCCGCCGGTGGCGGCCGCGGCCACGGCCGTCACCGTCGCCACCTTGATGAAACTGCGTCGGGAGACGCCGTTCGCGTTTTGTCGGGTCATGTTGTGTACCTGTTACCTCGCCCAAAATCCGTGGCCGCGGCCACGCGCCGTCCAGTGTGCAGACGACGTGAACCCGATATCTGTTACGGACTTCTCATCCTCTACGCATGACCGGCTCCCACCGTTGCGCCGGCCTACTCCTTTGGCCCATAGCCGAACTGTCGCAAGAGTTGCGAATCGCGCCGCCAGTTCGGCTCGACCTTGACCCACAATTCTAGAAACACCTTGCCGTCGACAAGTTGCTCAATCTGTTCGCGCGCGGCCGCGCCCAATTGCTTGAGCTGCGCTCCGCCCGCGCCGATGATAATGCTCTTATGGCTGTCGCGCTCGACGAAGATATCGGCGCTGATGAAAACGGTGCCGTTGTCGCGCTCCTTGAAGTCGCGCACCTGGACGGCCGTGCCATAGGGAACCTCGTCGCGCAATTGCAGCATCAGCTGCTCGCGGATGAGTTCGGCGGCGATGTTGCGCACGAAGATATCGGTCACTTGTTCTTGGGGGTAATAGCGCGGCCCTTCCGGAAGCGCCGCTGCCAGCCGGGCCAGCAGTTCGGCCACGCCCGCGCCCGTCGCCGCCGACAGGTGATGCCACTCCGCCCCCGGCAGCAGGGCCGTGTAGGCCTCGGTGCGGCTCAGGATGTCGGCTGCCGCCACCGCGTCGGTCTTGTTCAGCCCCAGGAGCACCTTGCTGCTCTTCAGCCCGGCCAGCCGCTCGGCGATGAGCCGGTCGTCCTCATCGGGCGTCTCGGTCAGATCGAGCAACCAGAGGATGACATCGGCGTCGTCGAGCGTCTCCAGCGCCGCCTGCACCATGTAATTATCCAGTTCGTGGCGCGGCTGGGTAATGATGCCGGGCGTATCGACGAAGACGATCTGATAGTCCGGCTCGGTGATGATGCCCAACTGGCGCGTGCGCGTTGTCTGCGGCCGGTGGCTAACGGCGGCGATCTTCTGCCGCATGAAGGCGTTCATCAGCGTGCTCTTGCCCACGTTGGGCCGGCCGACGAGGGCCACGAAGCCGGAACGGTGGCCGGCCGGCGTCTCGTAGCCGGCGCTCTCTTCGTTCGTCGGGGTCGTCTGTTCAGCGCTCATGTGTCATTCGCTCCAATTCGCGCGCTGTCAGGTCGGGCCGCTCGTCGCGCAAGAGCGGCAGGCGCAGCCGAGCCGCGCGCAGGGCGTCGGTGTCCAGGGTGGCCACCACCAGGGCCGGCTCGCCGTGCGGCCCCTCGGCCAGCAAAGCGGCGTCCGGGCCATAGACCGTCGAGCCGCCCCAGAACGTGCCGTCCCCTTCGCGGCCGACGCGATTGACGTGGACGACGAAATCGGTGAAGAGCAGGGCATAGGCGCGGTTGATGGCCAGCACCTTGTCGGCTGTGCTCGTGGCCTCGGCCTGGCCGTGTTCCAGAGAGGCGGACAGCAGCAGCAGAATGTCGGCACCATCTTGCCACAACAGGTAGGGCATACTGGCGTGCCAGAAGTCCTCACAGACTAGCAGCCCGACACGGCCGAAGCGCGTGTCGAAGGCACGCACCCGGTCGCCGTGGGCAAAGGTATGGGCCTCGTCGAAGTCGCCATAGGTGGGCAGATAGACCTTGCGATGGCGGTGGACGAGCCGGCTGCCGGAGAGGTAAACGGCCGTGATGTAGTAGCGGTGGCGCTCATCGACCTCGACGAAGCTGACGACCAGGTCCAACTGCTGGCTGGCCGCCAGCAGGGCGGCAAAGGTCGGGTCGGTGGCGTCGGCGCGGATGGCCACGTCGAAGGCCTGTTCACCCAGGTCATAGCCGGTCAGGGCCAGTTCGGGGAAGATGAGTAGATCGACACCGCGCCCGGCCGCGGCGGCGGCCATATCGAGATGAAGCTGCAAGTTGGCGGCCAGATCGCCCAGCACGGGCGCGACCTGGGCGAGGCCGAGGGTGAATCTCATGGGGCCATTGTAGCAGATAGACCCGTTAGGAACCACGCGAAAAATGGCACAAATGTTCTGGTTGTGGCCCATTTGGCTGTGCATCTAGCCGGGCAGCCCCAGAGGGCAGAGACACAGGCGTGCTCCTGCTTACCTTGCGGTTGGCGTTGATCGGCGTACAATATCGATCATGCGCGGCCCGCGCGCCTTTTCGCAGCGATTTGGGAGCGACCTATGACCAATGCCAACCACCGACCGCGCGCAGCGATGGCTGCCCGTAAGCGCATCGCCCTCGTTGCCCACGACAACAAGAAGGACGACCTCCTTGAGTGGACGTCCTTTAACCTCGACCTGCTGCGGCACCACAAGTTCTATGCCACCGGCACCACCGGCGCCATCCTGGTGGACAGGCTGGGCCTAGAGGTCACGCGCATGCAGAGTGGCCCGCTGGGCGGCGACCAGCAACTGGGTGCCCACATTGTGGACGGCGACATCGACATCCTGATCTTCTTCTGGGATCCCTTGGAGGCGCAGCCGCACGACCCCGACATCCGCGCCCTGTTGCGCATCGCCGCCGTCTGGAACATCCCCGTGGCCACCAACCGGGCCACGGCCGATTTTCTCATCTCCTCGCCACACATGACCGAGGAGTATGAGCGCCTGCTGACCGACTACTACGACTACCAGCATCGACTGGACAAGGCCGGCGACTGAGCCGGCTCCTGACCCTCATCTCACCGAGCGCAGAATAGGAGTAGCATAGGAGTAGCAATGGATATTGAACTGATTCCCCTGGCCGACGCGCAGACACGCGTTCCACCAACCGAAGACTTCGGTTTCTGCGTCCACTTTGCCAACCGGATGTTCACGCAGCGCTATAACCACGGTCGCGGCTGGCACGAGGCGCGCATCGAGCCGTATGGGCCGTTGGCGCTCAGCCCGGCCACCGCGGTGCTCCACTACGCCCAACTGATCTTCGAGGGCATGAAGGCCTATCGCCGGCCGGATGGCGACATCAATCTCTTCCGGCCGATGGAGAATATGCGCCGCTTCAACAACTCGGCCCGCCGCATGGCCATGCCTACCGTAGATGAAGAGGAGCACCTAGAGGCCATCTGCCGGCTCGTCGAGCTGGAGCACGACTGGGTTCCTAGCGCTCCCGACGCCACGCTCTACATCCGGCCGACGATGGTGGCCACTGACGACGCTCTCGGCGTCCGGGCCAGCGCCAACTATCTCCACTTCGTCATCATCAGCCCCGTCGGCCCCTACTTTCGGGAGGGCTTCAGCCCCGTGCCCGTTTACATTACCGATGAGTATGTGCGCGCCGTGACCGGCGGCGTGGGCGAGGCCAAGACGGGTGGCAACTACGCCGCCAGCCTCTACGCGGGCGAAGAAGCTCGCCGGCGCGGCTACTCGCAAGTGCTGTGGCTCGACGGCCGGGAGCATCGCTGGGTTGAGGAAGTCGGCGCGATGAACATCTGCTTCGTCTACGACAACCACCGCATTGTCACGCCGTCACTGACCGGCAGCATCCTGCCCGGCGTGACGCGCAAGTCAGTCATCGAACTGGGCCGCGCTCTGGGCTACGAAGTGGCCGAGGAGATGATCGACGTGCACGAGATGCTGGCCGACGTCAAGAGCGGTCGCATCACCGAGGTCTTCGGCTGTGGCACAGCCGCGGTCATCGCCCCGGTCGGCAAGTTTGGTTTCCACGACGAAACCGTCCTCATTAACGACAATCAGGCCGGTCCGGTGGCGCGGGAACTTTATCAGCACCTGACCGACATCCAGTTTGGCCGCGTCCCCGACCCGTTCGGCTGGACGTATACCATTCACGCCAACGGCCACTCGTAACAGACAGGACTGGCGCGGCGTTGATGACGGCCAGCCCCGCCAATAGCCACCCTGATAGTTTCTGGTAGTTTCCCGCGCTAGACTTAATAGCAGGGCCGGTCCCAACGACCGGCCCAATCGTGAATGCGGATCCCTGGCCACCGGCCATCATCCACTAGCCACCATTTCCGGAGACCTATGCGAGAAGTAGCCATCCTCGGCGTCGGGCAGACGCCGGTGCGCGAACACTGGGACCTATCACTGCGCCAACTGGCTGTGCAAGCCGGGCGCGCGGCCTTGGACGACGCCGGCGTCGAGCGCATTGACGCGCTCTACGTCAGCAATATGAACAGCGACCGCCTGGCCGGGCAGCGCCACCTGGGCGCATTGGTGGCCGACTACCTGGGCCAGCGCGGCGTGGAGGCGGTCAAGCTGGAAGCTGCCTGCGGTTCGGCCGGGTCGGCCATGCGCCAGGGTTTGCTGGCCGTCGCCAGTGGCCAGCTCGACGCGGTGCTGGTGATTGGCGTGGAGAAGCTGACCGAGTTGCCCGGCCGCCAGACGACGGCCGCGCTGGCCACGGCTGCTGATGCCGACTACGAGGTGGAGCACGGCATCACTTTTGTCGGCCTGAACGCGTTGATCATGCGCCGCTACATGCACGAGTTCGGCTATAGCCACCGCGACTTTGCGCCCTTCGCCGTGACGGCCCACGCCAACGCCGCCCGCAACCCCAACGCGCTCTACCGCTACGCCATTGACGCAAGCGAGTACGAGCGCGGCCGCGAGGTGGCCGATCCCATCCGCCTCTACGACGCCTCGCCCATCGGCGACGGCGCAGCGGCGCTGCTGCTGGTGCCGGCCGAGCGCGCCCCGGGGGCCATCCGCGTCGTCGGCTCGGCCGCGGCCACCGACACGCTGGCTGTCCACGACCGCGAGGACATGCTCCGCCTGAGGGCCGCGGAGCGCTCGGCCCAACGCGCCTACCGGCAGGCGGGCGTCGGCCCGGAGGACATCGACCTGTTCGAGTTGCACGACGCCTTTAGCATCATGGCCGTGCTGTCGTTGGAGGCCTGCGGCTTTGCCGCGCGCGGGCAGGGCGTGCGCCTGGGTTTGGATGGCGACATCGTCCAGGGCGGGCGCATCCCTATCTCGACGATGGGCGGCTTGAAGGCCCGCGGCCACCCCGTCGGCGCGACTGGCCTCTACCAGCTCGTCGAGGCGACGTTACAGCTACGGGGCCAGGCCGGCCCGCTGCAAGTCGCCGGCGCGCGCACGGCCATGGCCCAGAACATCGGCGGCAGCGGCGCGACCATCGTCACCCACATCCTGCAAACGCCTGGTGATTGACGAAGAAGCGCAGAATGGCCTGCGGACGACGGGGGCTGGGTTGCAGGGCAGCTCACCGGGGTCAATGAATGCCTGACCGGCGCGTCCAACTGGCGGATGAGTTCCGCTCCCAGGCGCGCTTCGCCGCGGGTTATTCGCCGCTCTATGCTCTCCTCTTCGGCATCGTCGCCGGCTGGCTGGCGGCCGAGGAGCCTGACCCGGTTGCGGACTGGCTACTGGTCGCTACGGCCGAGCGCCGGCCGTTTGACGTGACTTTGCTGCTGCCCGCGGCGCTGCACCGCGAAGTATTGGCTGGCGTGCCCGCCGCCGCGCCGTTGGCCCCTTTCTACCCCAGCGTCGGCGGAACCGTACCCGCCGCGCCGGCGGCTGACCTGGCCGCTGCCCTGCGCCAGGTCAGCCTCGCCCGCGGCGACGCCCTGGCCGCGTTCATCCGCCGGGCCAATGTGCAGACCAACGAGACCGGACGCGGCCTGGCCTGGCTGCTGCCGCTGGCGGTAATGGGCTGGCCGGCCGTCCACCTGTTGGAACTGGGGGCCAGCGCCGGGCTGAATCTGGTGGCCGAGCGGCGCGCTTATCGCCTGGCCGACGCCGCCGCGCCAGAGACGACGCTGCTGACGCTGGGCAGCGGCGCGCCGCCACAGTTCACGACGCTGGTGCGCGGCTGGGCCACTCTGCCGCCGCGGCCCTGCTGCCCGACGATCCTCTCGCGCACCGGCGTTGACCTGCACCCCTTCCCCCTGGCCACGGCCGAGGACGAGCTGACGTTGACCGCCTTCCTGTGGGCCGATCAGGTGACGCGCGTCGCGCGGCTGCGCGAGGGTATCGCTGCCCTGCGCGCCGTCGAGGCCACGGTCGCGCCGGTGCGCCTGGCCCCGCTGCGTCTGCCCGACGAGTTGCCGGCCTTCCTGGCCGGCTATGCCCCCCCGCCGGACGACGCGCCGGTGGTCATTTTCAATACGACGGTGACCATGTACCTGCCCGACCGCGGCGCGGGCCTGCGCGCGGCTATCGATGACTGGGCGGGCCGCCGCGCCGCGCCGGTGCTGTGGCTGCAATGGGAGCCAGCCGGGCCGGACGACGGGCCGCCGCCGGAGGATAGCTGGTTTCGCTGGACGGCCGATCTGTGGCCCAACGCGCCCGGCAAGTATCGCCGCCACCACTTTCAACTGGCCTGGGTACACCCGCACGGCACGGCCCTGGAGTGGACGCCGCAAATCGGGTCATTTCTCGACATAGCTATGCAAATCTAAGCGTTTGTGCATTGTGTCGCCATCGCGTACAATCCCGCCGCTATGGACGAACGCACACCGACCTTTACTTTCTGGCGCGCCCTGCGCCTCAGCAGCTTCCAGATCGGCTCGGCCATGGGTGACATCCTGGTGACGAGCATCTGGAACCGCATTCTCATCACTAACTTCGGCATTCCGGCCACCCCAGTGGGCTTGCTCATCGCCCTGCGCTATCTGCTGTCGCCGCTCAGTCTTTGGGCGGGCAACCTGACCGACAGCAAGCGCATCTTCGGCCTGCGGCGCACGCCCATCATCTGGCTCGGCCGGGCCCTGATGGTGCTATCGCTGCCGCTTCTGGGTCTCAGCGTTCTGCGCCTGGGTGGGTCGAGTAGCGACGTTCTTGGTTGGCTGGCGGCTCTGCTGTCTTCGGTCATGTACGGCACGGGTACGCTCATCTCCGGCAGCCCCTTCCTGGCCCTCGTGCGCGAGTCGGCCCCGGAGGCGCGCCAGGGCGTGGCCATTAGCCTTGTTGAGACGATCCTCATCGTCTTTTTTGCCATTGCCGGCATTGGTTTCAGCCTGTGGATGCCTGTCTATGACGTGCGCATCTTCTGGGAGATGATTGCCGTCACCATGCTCGTCGGTGGCTTTTTCTGGGTGTTTGCCATCATCGGCGTGGAGCGGCGGCGACGGCCGGACGTCGCTGCGCTGGCCACGTCTGAGCCTGGCCGCGTCCCATTAGGCGTTGTCCTGCGCGAGATCTGGGCCGACCAGCGCACGCGTCGCTTCTTCGCCTTCCTGTCGCTGGCCACGCTGGCCGCCTGGGTGCAGGATGCTATCCTGGAGCCGTTCGGCGGTGATGTCTTCCACCTGGACATAGGCGTGACGACACGCTTCAACAGCTATTGGCAGACGGCGACCGTGCTGACTCTTGTCATTGGGGCGATCCTCTGGCGCAAGCGGCGGCCAGAGCGTCAGGCCCCCATTGCCATCGCCGGCCTGGCGACAATGGCCATCGGGCTGATGTTGCTGGCCGCGGCCGGCGCGCTGGGCCAGCGCCACCTCATCGAACTGGCCCTGTTCGTCTTCGGCGGCGGTTTCGGCATCTACACCTTTGGCGGCTTCAGCCTCATGGCGGTCATGTCGCCTGACCGCCACGCCGGGGCCTACCTGGGCCTGTGGAGCCTTTCCGTCGTCGTTTTTAAGGGGCTGGGCGCGCTGATCGGCGGGGTCTTGCGCGACCTGTTCCTGCTGTCGCTGGGCCTGTCGCCCGGTCTCAGCTATGGCCTGGTCTTCTTGATCCAGGCGTTGGGCCTTGTGGCCGCGCTGCTCATCTTGGCGCGCGTCGATGTACTCGGCTTCGCTCGCGACACCGGCCGCCACGTTCCCCTGGCCGAGGCTCGCGCCGCGGCGGCCGACTAAACCGGCCCAACCGCGCATGTCCGCCCGCGCCGTCCTCCATATCGATATGGACGCCTTCTATGTCAACGTCCATCTGCTCGATCATGCCGGGGACAGCGGCGTGCCCCTGGTTGTCGGCGGCCAGCCGGACGAGCGCGGTGTCGTCACTTCGGCCAGCTATGAAGCCCGCCGGCTGGGCGTCCGCTCGGCCATGCCCACTTCGCAAGCGCTTCGCCTGGCCCCCGGCCTCAGGATCGTCCCGCCCGACTGGCCGCGCATCCGGCAGTGCTCGCGCGAGGTCATGGCTGTCCTGGGCGCGTTTGGCCCGCTGGAGCAGATGAGCGTCGATGAGGCCTACGTCGATGCCGGCGGCTGGGAAGGAGCCGAAGCCATCGCGCGGGCCATCTTCGAGCGCGTGCCGGCCGAGACGGGCCTGCCCTGTTCCGTCGGCCTGGCCACGAGCAAGCTGGTGGCCAAGGTCGCCTCCGACTTCAACAAGCCGCGCGGCTTCACCGTCGTGCCGCCGGGGGAGGAGGCCGCCTTCCTGGCCCCGCTGCCCGCGCGGGTCATCTGGGGCATCGGCCCACGCACAGCCGACCGGCTGGCGGCGCTGGGCATCGCCACCTGCGGCCAGTTGGCGACGGCCGACCTGGAGCGGTTGCGCGGCGTCTTTGGCCGCGAGGCGGAGAAGCTCACCCGGCGCGCCCAGGGCCTCGACGACCGCCCGGTCGAGCCAGACCGCGGTCCGGCCAAGAGCATCAGCCAGGAGTGGACGTTCAGCCGCGATGTGGCCGACCCGGCGGTGCTGCGCGAACGGCTGCGGCAGATGTCGGCCGAGGTCGCCGCCGAGCTGGCCCAGCGCAACTTGCTGGCCCACACCATCCGCGTCAAGTTTCGTACGCCCGACTTCACCACGTTTACCCGGCAGCGCACCGTCGAGGTGGGCGTGGACGACGCCGAGACTATCTACCGGCTGGCCTTGGCCCTGTGGACGGAACACTGGCCCGCGGGCAAGCCGATGCGCCTGCTGGGCGTTGGCGCGGCCGGCCTGGTCGAGGGCGAGAGCCGGCAGTTGGGGCTGGGGCTGTAGAAAACAGGCGCGCCGGCTGGCCAGCCGGCGCGCCTTTCCCGTCGTCCGCCGGCTCGTCTAGCCCACTGTCATCAATTCGCGCGGGAAGCTGGTCAACGTCCGGCAGCCGTCGGCGATGACGGCCACGTTGTCCTCGATGCGCACGCCGCCGCGGCCGGGCAGGTAGATGCCCGGCTCGACGGTGAAGACGTTGCCGGCGGCCAGCGGCTGCCGGTTGGCCGGGCTGGCGTCGGGCGGCTCGTGTACTTCCAGGCCCAACCCGTGGCCGGTGCGGTGGATGAAGTATTCACCGTAGCCGGCGTCGTCGATGACATCGCGGGCGGCCCGGTCCACGTCGCGTCCGCTAACGCCCGGCCGCGTCGCCAGACGCGCCTGCTCGTTGGCCAGCAGCACGGTGTTGTAGATGCGGCGCAGCTCCGGGTCGATCTCGCCCACGGCGAACGTCCGCGTTAGGTCGGAGGGGTAGTCATCGACGAAGACGCCCCAGTCGATGATGAGCAGGTCGCCGCGCTGGAGCTTGCGGTCGGTCGGCGTGGCGTGGGGCAGAGCGGCATTTGGCCCGGCGGCGACAATGGGGCCGAAGGCGATGCTGTCCGCGCCGGAGGCCAGTAGCTCCTGCGTTAGCATGGCTGCCACCTGTCGCTCGCTCAGGCCGACCTTGATGCGTGGCAGAATGCGTTGCAGCGCCCGCTCGGCCACGGCGATGGCCTTTTCCATCGCGGCGATCTCAGCCGCGTCCTTGACCGACCGCAGCGCCGACAGCGCCGGCTCGGCATGGGCGATCTGTAGGCCGGGGGCATAGCGCTGGAGCATCTGCATCTCCAGCACACGCATGTGCAGCGCCTCGACGCCCAGCAGGTAGTCGGTCAGTTCCAGGTGGGCGCAGGCGCGTTGGAAGGCTCCGGCGTAGCCTTCGGTGTCGTCCCAGGCGAAGATGCGGTCGGCGGCGATGCCGGCCGCCTCGGCCTTCATCGCCTCCAACGTGGGGATGATGATCGCCGGCGCATCGTCGGCGGGGACAAACAGCAGGATGGGCCGCTCGCTGAGGTGGACGTGCATCCCGCTGACGTAGAGCAGGTTCGGCCCCGGCATCAGGGCGACACCGTCCAGGCCGTGGGCGGCAATCTGTTCGGTCAGGCGGCTGAGGCGATCATCGTTCATGGGCGCTTTCCTTTTGTCTTGGCAGTTAGCCGGGGTTGTTGCCGGCCGCAGGCGCGTCGGCCAGTTCGATCAGCGGCACGCCGGCCGGCACCGATTCGCCCAACGCGCACAGCACGCGGGCCACGACGCCGTCGCGCGGCGCGACAATGGGGATGACCATTTTCATCGACTCCAACAGGATGAGCTTGTCGCCGGCGGCCACGGCGTCGCCGGGGGCGATCAGAATCTGCGAGACGACAGCGGGAATGGCCGCGGCCAGCGAGCCTTGCGTTGCCGCGCTGCCGCCGCCGCGCCGCCGGACGCGTTCGGCCGTCAGCCCGCGCCCCTCGACCCAGAGCTGCCGCCTGTCCCCTTGCCGCGCGCCGGCCACATGGACGCGCTCAGTTGTGCCATCGGGCCAGGCGATTTCCAACAGCAGCCGCGGCCCGTCGCGGTGCAGCACGCGCACCTCGGCTGTCAGGCCGGCGTCGCCGTCTCCTTCGGCCGGGCTGGCGCTGACGTGGAGTTGCTCCCCTTGCTGGCTCACTTCAAAGGCACGCTCTTGCCCGTCGATGGCGAGACGAAATTGGGTCATGGGTTAGTTATAGCAGAGGTATAGGCGGTTGTCAGGAGAGTCAGACTTCAGATATCTCCTGTCCCCGCGCTAATAGCGCCATCACCGCCCGCGCCAGCTTTTCGCTGTCGTGCCGCCACGGGCGGGTCTCATCGACCAGGTCGGCCGTCATCATCGCCACGCCGGCCGGCGGCACGGGCGGCACAAAGCACGTGTGGCCGCCGCCCGTCTCCGGCGGCACGGCCAGATTGTCGTTGGCCAGCACTATGTCGATGCAGCCCGGCGGCAGGTGGCGCTGCATGGCGGCGACGTGGTCGGCGACGCTGTAGCCGTCGGTCTCGCCCGGCTGCGTGGCCAGGTTACAGACGTAGACAACCCGGCCGCGGGCGTGGACAAGCGCCTCGGCCAGGTCACTCAGCAGCAGGTTAGGCAGGATGCTGGTATAGAGGCTGCCCGGCCCCAGGACGATCAGTTCCGCGCTGAAGATGGCTCGCAACGCCGGCGGGTAGGCGCGCGCCTGGGCTGGCTCCAGCCGCACCCGCTCGACCCGGCCGCCTGCCTGGGGGATGGCTGACTCGCCGGCCACGCGTTGCGTCTCGCCGTCGGGCATAACCACCTCGCCCACCAAAGTGACATCCTCCAGCGTCGAGGGCAGCACCCGGCCGCGCAGGGCCAGAACGCGTTGCGCCGCCAGCAGTGCCTCGTCGAAGCTGCCAGTGATGCCCGTCAGCGCCGCCAGCAGCAGGTTGCCGAAGGCGTGACCGCTGAGGGAAGAAGGTTCCAGTGGAGAACGCTCACGCAAAGGCGCAAAGGGGCCAGGGCGCAAAGGAGGAGAAGAAGCAGCTTCCTTTTCTTCCTTTGCGTCCTTTGCGTGAGCTTCTTCCCCTGGCCTTGCGTGAGCTTCTTCCCCTGGCCCCTGGCCCCTGGCCCCCGGAACCTGCTCCCCAAAGCGATACTGGAGCACCTGCGTCATCAGTGCCTCGTCGCGAGCCAGGGCGGCCAGGTTATTGCGGAAGTCGCCCGGCGGCAACAGCCCCATCTCGCGGCGCAGACGGCCGCTGCTGCCGCCATCGTCGGCCACAGTGACGATGGCGGTGATGTTGCTGGTGTAGGCAGTGAGGCCGCGCAACAGACCCGGTAGGCCCGTGCCGCCGCCGATGGCGACGATGTGGGGGCCGCGATCGCGGCGCCGGTAATCGTAAAGGGAATCGACGACGGCCCCTTCGCCGCCGCGCAGCGGATCGGTCAGGCTGCGACCCAGCTGGAAGACAGCCAGCAGCATAATCGCCCCGCCGAGCAGCAGCGGCAGCAGCGCTCGCAGCCACAGCGGCAGAAAGCGCAGGGTCGTCACGTCGAACAGCGCCGGCGGCAGCCAGCCCTCCCGGTTGAGGGCCAGCAACAGGTAAACCCAGCCGATACTGGTGACGGCCGCGCCGGCCATCAGTAGCACCAGCCAGCGCTTGACGCCGATGCCGACCGCCAGCCAGCGGCGACGGACGTAGAGGGCTTGCCACAAAGCGCGCAGGCGGGACATGGGGTCATTATAGCAACTCCTTTGGGGGAGGATAGAACGTGGATGGGTGGTGGCTGGTGGTCAGTAGCCGGTGGCCAGTGGCCGGCCCTCTGCGAACTGGCCACTGGTCACGGCTCACGGATCACTGCCGTCGTTTGGCAAGAGGCGACAAGCGACTAGAATAGCGTGGTTCCAATTGGTTCCAAAGGAAGGAGATTGCATGCGGACTGTTTTCTGGGACTACGACACCGACCACCTGCGGATGATCGACCAGCGCCGGCTACCGTTCGAGACGGTTGTGCCGGCGTACGACACCTATCAGGCCGTGGCCGAGGCCATCCGCGACATGGTCGTGCGCGGCGCGCCGGCCATCGGCGCGGCCGCGGCCTTCGCCATGGCCCTGGCCGCCCGGCAGAGTCGCGCTGCTGACCGCCTGACCCTGCTGCGTGACCTGGAAGCCGCCGCGAAGGCCCTGGAGGCAGCCCGGCCGACGGCCGTCAACCTGGCCTGGGCCGTCCGCCGGCAACTGCGCGTTGCCGCCGACGAGGAGCTGGAGTCGGCCGGCGACGTGCGCCACGCCCTGCTGGCTGAGGCCCAACGCCTGGCCGACGAGGACGTGGCCCTCAACCGGCGTATGGGTTTCTACGGCGCGGAACTCATCGCCGACGGCGACACCATCCTCCACCACTGCAACACCGGCGCGCTGGCCACCGTCGACTGGGGCACGGCCCTGGGCGTCGTCTTCGCTGCCCACGAGCAGGGCAAGCGCGTCCACGTGCTGGTCGATGAGACCCGGCCGCGATTGCAAGGCGCGCGCCTGACCGCCTGGGAGCTCCAGCAGCGCGGCATCCCCTTCGACCTCATCGCCGATAACGCCGCTGGCCACTTCATGCGCCGCGGCGAAGTGAACCTCGTCCTCGTCGGCTCTGACCGCACCGCTGCCAACGGCGACGTGGCCAACAAGATCGGCACCTACCAGCTCGGCGTGCTGGCCCGCGAGAACGGCGTGCCGTTCTACCCCGTCGTGCCCACCAGCACCATTGACCTTGACCTGGCCACGGGCGACCTGATCCCCATCGAAGAGCGCAGCATGGACGAGGTGTTGACCGTTATCGACACCGCCATCGCCCCGGCGGGCATCACCGCCCGCAACCCGGCTTTCGACGTGACGCCCCATCGCTACGTCACTGGCATCATCACTGAGGCGGGTATCGTCTACCCACCGTTCGAGAAGAACCTCCGCGCCGCTGTCGCCCGGGCGCGGGAGATCAAGTGGGACGAGTAAAACGCTCACGCCAAGGCGCTAAGGGGCAAAGGCGCAAAGAAGAATAAGGAAGAGAAGAAAGGCTCACGCAAAGACGCAGAGACGCAGAGACGCAGAGAAGCAAAGACAAAGAGGATAGAGAAAAACTTCTTTGCGCCTTGGCTCCTTCGCGCCTTGGCGTGAGTCTTCCCAATGTACGGATAATCTCTCTTGAACATGAGCAACGAAGACATTCCGGTAGTCATCTTCTGTGGCGGCGAGGGCACGCGCATGCGCGGCGGCACGCTGACCAAGAAGGAACTCGTCG
>DAOSMQ010000001.1:0-6914 GCA_035372725.1 Promineifilum sp. (SeqCode) | reverse complement strand
GGCGGCGAGGGCACGCGCATGCGCGGCGGCACGCTGACCAAGAAGGAACTCGTCGAGATCGGCGGCCGGCCCATCATCTGGCACGTCATGCGTATCTTCTCCGCCCATGGCTTCAACCGCTTTGTGCTGCCGCTGGGCTACGAGGCCCAGCAGTTGCGGCGTTACTTTCTCGACTACGAGGCCATGACCCGCGACTTCACCATTCGTCTTGGCTCGCCCACGCGCTCGGAGGGGAAAGACCCTCTCCCTAACCCTCTCCCGGGGGGAGAGGGAACGGGGGCGGAAGGCCCTCTCCCGGGGGGAGAGGGAACTGGGAAGATCGCCTTTCGTGGGCCGGAGCAGCACCCGGAGTGGCAGGTGTCGCTGGTGGACACGGGCCTGCGCACGGACAAGGCCGGCCGCATCGGCCGCGTGGCCGACTATCTCACCACCGACCGCCTCTTCGTCACTTACGGCGACGGCGTCGGCGACGTAGACGTGACCGCGCTGCTGGCCTTCCACCGCGCCCACGGCAAGCTGGTGACCATTACCGCCATCCAGCCGAAACACTACCAGTATGGCATCATGGACGCGGCCGAGGACGGGTTCGTGCGCCAATACGTCCAGTACCCGGAACTGCCTTACTGGATCAACGCCGGCTTCATGGTCTTCGAGCGGGCGACGCTGGACTGGATGCGCGGCGGCGACGCGCAGGCGCTGGAGACGGGCGTTTTGCAGGAACTCATCGCCGCTGGCGAGGTGATGATGTACCGCCACGGCGGCTTCTGGCAGTCGATGGATACGCTCAAGGACGCCAATGATCTGGAGCGCCTGTGGCAGCAGGGCGCGCCGTGGCGCATCTGGGAGTAAGAAGCTCACGCAAAGAAGCTCACGCAAAGACGCCAAGTAAGCAAAGTCGCAAAGGAAGAAAGCGTCTTCTTTGCGCCTTTGCCCCCTTAGCGTCCTTTGCGTGAGCTTCTTTATCTCTGTTGTTCGGCCAGGTCGTCGGGCGTGTTGACGTTGATGAACGACCGCCCCTGTGGATCGAAGCGCTCGATCTCCGGCCGATCCACAAAGCGCACTGACACGCGGCCAAAGAAGGCCGTGATCTTCAACATTCCCGCCGCCAGCTTCTCGCGGATCGGCTCCAGGCAGGCCTGGCTATAGACAGCGTGTAGCGGCTCCGGGAACTTGTCCCAACGGGGCACGACGATGTCGGCCGTCTCGCGCAGGCTGACCTGATATTCCAGCAGCGACCGGTTCAGCCAGGGCATGTCGCAGGCGACGATGAGCACATGGGGATTGCGGGCGTGGCGGATGGCCGTGTAGATGCCGCCCAGCGGCCCCGTGTCGGGGTAGTCGTCGCCGAACATGGGCAGGCCCAGGTAGGCATACGGCTCCGGCGTGTTGGTGATGAGGATTAGCTCATCGCCCAACCCCTCGACGCGCTCGCGGACAACCTCGATCATCGGCCGCCCCAGAAAGGGCACAAATGACTTGTCCGTGCCCATGCGGCTGCTCTTGCCGCCAGCCTGGATGGCGATTGTTAGTTTGGTCATAGCAGTAGTCGGTTGGTGAGTGGTCGGCGGCTGGCCGTCTGTCGTCGGCGGTCAGCCTAGACGAACCGATAGAATACCTGGTTACTGAGAAACCGCCCGCGCTCCGTCAGAAGCAGGCGGCCGTGGCGGCGATGAAGGAGCTTCCAGGCCTCCAGTTGCCGGACTTCATTCGCATAGACATCATCAAAGGCACGGCCGAAGCGGGCGGTGAACCCGGCCATATCCAATCCTTCGTCCAGCAGGCGCAGTTGGGTAATGGCTGTGTCCGACATAGCCTCTTCCGGGCTGACCTGGTGATAGGCGGCCACCGCCGACGACAGGGGAAACTGCGCCGCTTCCCCTCTGCTCCCCCGCTCCTCTGCTCCCCCGCTTCCCCAAACCGCACCCAACATGCGCCGCACATACGCCCGCGGCTGGCGGACGACCTGATAGCGATAGCCGCCGGCCAGGCCATGCGCGCCCGCGCCCAGCCCCAGGTACGGCTCGTTGCGCCAGTAGACGACGTTGTGGCGGCACTCCCGCCCTGGTCGCGCCCAGTTGGAGATCTCGTAGTGGTCGAACCCCGCTGCGGCCAGTTCCCGCCCGGCCAGTTCGTACTGGTCGGCGGCCACATCCGCGTCGGGCGTGGGGACGGCGCCGCCCGACAGCCAGCGCTGCATCGGCGTGCCCGGCTCGATGGTCAGGCAGTAGAGGCTGATGTGGGTGATGGCCGGCTCGGCCGCGGCCAGGCCGAGCACGGCCGCCAGCGTCTGCGACCAGTCGGCCACGCTCTGCCCCGGCAGGCCATAGATAAGGTCGAGGTTGAGGTTATCGAAGCCGGCGGCGCGGGCCAGGCCGACGGCCTCGACGGCGGTGGCAAAGTCGTGAGCGCGCCCCAGTAGGGCCAACTCGCCAGGCAGCGCGCTCTGCACGCCGAAGCTGAGCCGGTTGACGCCCAGGGCGCGATAGGCTGCCAGCGTGCCGGCCGAGACCGTGCCGGGGTTGGCTTCCATCGTGATCTCCGCGTCAGGCTGGATGGCGAAGGCGGCGCGGGCGGCGGCCAGAATATCGCCCAGCTGCTCCGGCGATAGCAGCGATGGCGTGCCGCCGCCGAGGAAGATGGTGCGCACGGCCGGGCGCGGGTCGCCCGCGGCCGCGGCCAGCGCGCCCACCTGGCGAATCTCCATCGCCAGCGCGGCGACGTAGGCCGCCTGCAAGCCACCGAGGGTGGTGTAGGTGTTGAAGTCGCAATAGCTACACCGTTGTTGGCAGAACGGGATGTGCAGGTAGAGCGCGTAGGCGATCATACAGGCGGGATTATGCCCGATTTTGGCGCGGCAGTGTAGAAGACTGTGGATTTTGTGATTATCCCTTTTGCCTAGACCCTCTATTCGGTATAATGGGTGACAGTGCGCTTCCCACTGCTTCCTGCGCACTGTACCATCTCGCACAATCTGCACCTTCCTACCCACATCACCACACATAAGGAGTGTTTCCATGACTGTTAAGGTTGGAATCAACGGATTCGGCCGTATCGGCCGTCAGGTCTATAAGGCGATCCGTGACAATTACAAGGGCGTTCTCGACGTTGAAGCGATCAACGACCTGATGCCGCCGGAGACCAACGCCCACCTGCTGAAGTACGACTCCACCTACGGCAAGTTCAACGGCACGGTCGAAGTCCGCGACGGCGATATCTACGTCGATGGCGAGAAGTTGAAGAGCTACGCTGAAAAGGACCCCTCCAAGCTGCCCTGGGGCGAGCTGGGTGTCGATATCGTCCTGGAGTGCACCGGCCGCTTCCGTGGCAAGGCCACCGCCGGCGCCCACCTGACCGGCGGGGCCAAGAAGGTCATCATCTCCGCGCCCGGTGACAAGGACATCGACGGCACGTTCGTCCTCGGCGTCAACGAAGACAAGTACGACCCGGCCACGCAGCACGTCATCTCCAACGCCAGCTGCACCACCAACGCCCTGGCACCCGTGGCCAAGGTGCTGCATGAGAACTTCGGCATCCGCCGCGCTCTCATGACCACCATCCACGCCATGACCAACGACCAGAGCATCCTGGACGTGGCCCACAAGGACCTTCGCCGCGCGCGTACGACTGCCTCGAACATCATTCCCACCTCCACCGGCGCGGCCAAGGCCGTCGGCCTGGTGCTGCCTGACCTGAAGGGCAAGTTCAACGGCATGGCCTTCCGCGTCCCGACCGTCACCGTGTCGGTCGTAGACCTGACCGCCGAGCTAGAGCGCCCGGCCACCAAGGAAGAGATCAACGCCGCCCTGAAGGCCGCCTCCGAGGCCCCCGGCTGGCTGGGCAAGGTGCTCAATTACACGGAGGAGCCGCTGGTGTCGTCTGACCTCATCGGCGACCCGGCCTCGACCACAGTCGATTCCCTGTCCACTGACGTGCTCGACGGCAACTTCGCCAAGGTCGTCAGCTGGTATGACAACGAGTGGGGCTATGCCTCGCGTCTGGCCGACCTGACCGCTTACGTGGCCGAGCGCCTCTAAGCCGACCTCTGGCCGAACGTTCGGTGAAATAGAACTACCGCCGGTCCACCTCTGGGCCGGCGGTTTTCTTTTGCGGCCCCGCGCCCGATTCTCTAGAATAGGCTCTGTCGGCATTGCCGCGCGTCGGCCTGCTACGCCCACGCGCCACGACGCTTACCTATGGAACTGAAGGACCTGGAAGCCCGCATGCATGCCTTTGTCGCTGCCAAGGGTTGGTATGCGAACGATTCGTCTAAGCCACAAACGGCGCAAAACCTGGCCATCTCGCTGGCGTTGGAGGCGGCCGAGGTGTTGGAGCATTTCCAGTGGCGGCCGGAAGCCCGCGACCGCGACGCGCTGGCCGGCGAACTGGCCGACGTGGCCCTCTATTTGCTGCAACTGGCCAGCGTCTGCGGCATCGACCTGGAAACGGCCATCCTCGACACGCTGCGGCGCAATCAAGAGCGCGAGTGGCCAGACCCATGAAGATCCTGGCTGTCAGCGATCGCGTGCTGGACAAGCTCTATACCGGGCAAACCCGACAGACCTATGCCGACGTGGACTTGCTCATCGGTTGCGGCGACTTGCCGTTCTATTACCTGGACTTTCTGACGTCGGCCATCGACGCGCCGCTGGTCTACGTGCGCGGTAACCACGACGAAGGGCCGCAACTGGCCGCCGACGGCTCTGTCTGGCGCGGCGTGCGCGGTGGCGTTGATATACACGGCAAGGTCGTCACCCGCAAGGGGTTGATCCTGGCCGGGCTGCAAGGCTCCATGCGCTATAAGGCTCATGCCGACTACATGTACAGCGAGACCGAGATGCGGCGCGTCGTCGCCCAACTCGTGCCGCGGCTGCTCTGGAACCGGCAACGCCTCGGCCGGGCGCTCGACATCCTGGTGACCCACTCGCCCGCCTACGGCATCCACGACCGGCCCGACCTGCCCCACACCGGCTTCAAGGTCTTCCTGACCTTTCTGCGGCTCTTTCGCCCGCGCTATCATCTGCACGGCCACATCCACATCTATCGGCAAGATGAGGTGCGCGAGACGCACTTTGAGGATACAACAAGCATCAACGTCTACCCGTATCGAGTCCTTGAGATTTAGCCCATGGCCACAGTGATAGGCGGGCGATGGCGCCCCAAGGCGGCCTTTCTACCGGCGCTGCGCTACCTGCGGCAGCCGGTGCAGCTGGCGCGGGGCTACCAGCGGGCCGACCTGCGGGCCGACCTCATCGCCGGGCTAACTGTTGGCGTCGTCCTCTTGCCGCAGGCCATCGCCTTCTCGCTGCTGGCCCAACTGCCGCCGCAGACGGGCCTCTATACCGCCGTCGTCGGCGGCATCGCCGCGGCGTTGTGGGGTTCGTCGGAACAACTCCACAGCGGCCCGACGAATACCATCTCCCTGCTCGTCTTCTCCACCCTGGCCGTCTCGATTATCCCCGGCTCTGACCAGTACATCCTCGCCGCCGGCATGTTGGCCCTCATGGCCGGCGTCTTGCAGTTGGGGTTGGGCTTGCTGCGGCTGGGGTTCATTGTCAACTTTGTGTCCCATTCCGTCATCGTGGGCTTCGGTACCGCCGCCGGTGTGCTCATCCTTGTGCGCCAGATCGACCCGCTCCTGGGTCTGTCGCTGCCCAAGACCAACATCCTCAGTGGCCTTGTCAATTCCGCTCTGGCCGTGTCCCAGGTGCACTTGCTGACGGCGGCCATCGGTCTGGGATCAGTGGCCATCATTTTGTTGCTGCGCCGCCTCAACCCGCGCCTGCCTGGCGCGCTCATCGCCCTGCTGGCGGCCACGGCCGTCGTGGCGCTGCTGGGCGACCGCGCCGAGGGCGTGGCCGTCATCGGCGCGATCGGCGGCGGGCTGCCGCGACCGGTGTCGCTGCCAGTGCTCAACTTGCAGCTCATCAGCGACCTCTCCACTGGCGCGCTGGCCGTGGCCGCCATCGGTCTGGTGCAGACCACGGCCGTGTCCCGCTCGCTGGCCTCGCAGACCCACCAACGGCTGGACAACAATCAGGAGTTCGTCGGCCAGGGCATCGCCAACGTCCTGTCCGGTCTGTTCGGCGGCTACGCCACGTCGGGGTCGTTCACCATCTCAGCGGTCAAGTATCGCGCCGGGGCGCGGACGCGGCTGGCCTCGCTCGCCGCGGCGCTGTTCGTGTTGCTGGTCATGCTCGTCGCCGGTCCGGTGGGCGAATACATGCCCGTCAGCGCCATCGCCGCCGCGCTCATCGTCACGGCCTACAACATGCTCGACAAGGCCGAAATTCGTCGTATCCTGCGCGGCGCGCCCGGCGATGCCGTCATCATGGTCGTCACCTTTCTGGGCACGCTCTTCCTCAATCTCGACTTCGCTGTCTTGCTGGGCATCTTGCTGTCCTTCGTACTCTACGTCATGCGCACCAGCGCGCCGCGTGTGCAGGTCGTCGTGCCCGGCGCTGACTTCCGCCACTTCCTATACCGGCCCGACGCTCCCAGTTGCCCCCAGCTGGGCATCGTCGAGATTCAGGGTGACCTCTACTTCGGCGCGGTCAACCACATTGAGGAAGCCATTCTCCACAACGCCGCCCAGTACCCCGAACAGCGTTTCCTGATCATCCGCATGCACCACGTCAACCAGATCGACTTCAGCGGCATCCATATGCTGGAGAGCCTGGTGCAGACCTATCGCGATCGCGGCGGCGATCTGTTCCTCGTGCGCGTTGCCCCGCAGGCGCGGCGCTTGATGCAGACCACCGGCTGCCTGGGCTATCTGGGCGAGGACAACATCCTCGACGAGGATGACGCGATTGAGTACGTCTTCCGCCACATCCTTGACCCGGCTGTGTGCATCTACGAGTGCCCCGTGCGCGTTTTCCGTGAGTGCCAGAACCTGCCCAAGCGCTTCGATCTGA